>CANHIR010000013.1 GCA_947461015.1 Bacteroidota bacterium
AAAACCTACTAAAGTTACTTTATCTCCTTTTTTCAAAGATTTAGTTACTGCTTCGATGAAAGCATCTAAAGCTGCGTTAGCTGATGTTTTTGGTAAATCTGCGCTGTCCGCGATGTGTGCGATTAATTCTGCTTTGTTCATAGATGTGTTTTTTATAGTTTTAAACGATAGAACAAATTTATTAGCTTTTATGAAACGAAAAAATATTTTGCCATTTATTTTTCATTTTATTTTTCCACTATAACCCTTAAATAGCAAGGTTTTCAAGTGGAATTAGCCTTAAACGTTTGAAATCATTTTTTTATAAAAATCGCTGAAACCCTTTGTGGTATTGATTTATAACCCTCAAAAAGCTGAAATATAGGCCTGTAGGGCGTTTTAGCCATTTAAACTATCCACAATCAATTCACAATTTGCATGGTCGTAACAAAGTGAAAACATTGATCCCCCCAGGTTTTTTGCAACTCGTCTAGTAGGGGATTTGCAAATGTATCCTTGAAAAGAGCTATGTTTTCGGGGGTTTGAGTAAACAATTGTAAGGTATAGGTTGGTGCTTGATCCGAGGTCACTTCCAATTCATAAAAATGTTGGTTTTGGAAACAACTTGTTTCTTTCAACATAGGTATGAATTTAGATTTCATCCATTCAAGCCATTGTTCCTGGAGGTTTGGCGCTATCTGAAAACTAATATTGTATACTTGCATCGTAAAATAGGTAAGGTTATTGTTTTATTTCAATGACAATTGGGCAATGATCACTGTGTTTTACCAAGGGTAAAATACTTGCTTCTTTAATTTGTTTTTCCAGTGACTGTGTGGTACATAAATAATCAATTCTCCAACCTTTATTATTTAATCTAACCGACGGAAAACGTTGACTCCACCAGGAATATGCTCCAATGGCTCCTTCATTTTTATGTCTAAAACTATCTATCCAGCCAGCGGCTAAAAATTTATCCATCCATGCTCTTTCCTCGGGTAAAAATCCGGAGGATTTTTTATTTCCTTTTGGATCATGAATATCAATTTCCTTGTGTGCAATATTATAGTCGCCCGCTAAAATGATATTGGGTCTTTCTTTTTTTAATGCTTGAATCCAAATAAAGAATTCATCTAACCATTGATATTTATAGGTTTGTCTTTCATCGCCACTGGTGCCGGATGGGAAATAGGCATTCACAATAGTAAGGTCGCCAATATCTACTCTTATTACCCTTCCTTCATAGTCGCTCATTTCATACCCACTTCCACAAGCAATGAAGGTTGGCTTTGTTTTACTAAAAACCGCAACACCACTATACCCTTTTTTTTGTGCTGGATACCAAGCAACATGATAGCCCATATTGGTAAACAACGTTAAATCAATATCCGTTGGAGCTGCTTTTGTTTCTTGCACACAGAATATGTCTACTGTATATTCCGTTAGCCATTCAATTAACCCTTTTTTTATGGCAGCTCTAATTCCATTTACATTATAACTAACTATGCGCATTCCTTAAATTAAATGGGATTTTGAAATATTTCACTAAAGGAAAACATAATTAAAAAGTTCATTAGGTTTTCGGGTATCGCTTTATCAACCAATACCATTTGTGTTGGTCTTTCTCCTCCAGTTAAAATTAATGACAACTTATTATTGATAAATATGGTTTTTATAGTATTGTCTGCACTTAATTTTATAGAAAAAGCAGTATTGTTTATTTTACCATCAATTGATTTTCCATGTATAATTGGAACTTTAGCAATATTAATTTTATCGGTCAAAGCATATTGCTTTGTACTGTCATAGCCGTTGTAAATAATTTCGGAATAATAGTATTTGTCTTTTTCTGCTACTAAGTCCTTGACCATGAAATACCCAATACTATCTTTACTATTGTAAATTTTGTGAACGGAATCTGGTAAAAATGAAAGGGCCAACTGGTTCAACCCTCCAGGTGTTTCGACCTTAAACTCTAAATAGCCTTCCAAATTATAATCAAGGTCTTTTTTAACATCCCTTAGCTGTTGAATTACCTGATAATATTCATTATTATAATTGTTAATCCTATTCTTTTTAATTAGGCTAACTATATTTTTATACGGGTAGTCGGTGCGTTTGTCTTTTAAATTTATTTTATTTAAAATAGCGGAAGGCGTTCTTAAAATTTGGATTTCGTTGCTTAAATTAAACGATATAAATTTTTTAGTGGTATCGAAAATTATTCTAGGCTGATTGTGTACATAGGGCATCCAATAATTATCGGTGGTGTAAGCGCTAGGTACTTTAGCATCCATATATTCAACATCTTCCCTTTCCGGCGCCAATAAATTCATTGTCTTTGCAATTGCATTATAAATATAATTAGGAGAACTAGCGGAAGCTTTGTTGATAAACCCAATGCCTATTGAAGTGACCGGTGTAAGTCCTAAAATGATTGATTTTTGTAAAATTTTAGTTTGGTCTTTATTAAATAAGCTAATGGTAATGAGCCAACAACTATGCAAGCTGTCCACTTTCTTGCTTTCTAATTCAACTAATTTATTATTAGCTAAAAAGAAGGGGTCCATTTCATATAATTCCAAATAGGCATGATAATCAAAATCCCTAGTATTTGCCCAATTAATATTTATTTTCCCTAATTGATTTTGCTTAGTTAAATACAATGATTTTGTAACAATATTGGTGTCTCTTGTAAGATCTAGTTTTGAAAAAAAACCAGCGTCTAAGGCATTTAAAATAGGGTGAATATCTTCGGGAAGCTGCCAATATTTAGCTGTTGGATTAATGGAAGAATACACTTGTATTTGTTCCAAAGCTAGTTTTTTTTGCCCCCAACTATTTAAAAAAAGTGTCTGGCAAAGTAAAAATAAGATAAATTTAAAGGAAGGTTTCATGTGTAGATTTAAGCAATATCAAATTTAGTTATTTTAGTGTACACTACTTCATTATTTATGTTAACTTCAAATAGACTCATCCGCTAAAATTCATCATTTTTATGCAAGAAGATACTATGAAACCCAATCAACGACGCATTATACCAGCTAGTAATATCAGCTACCATTTAGAGGGTCCTAAACCTAGGATGAATGAACTTAAGTTTGCCCTTCAAATTTTTTTTCAATTTATAAAGGGGTTTAGAACACTGCATTTTATAGGTCCCTGTATTACGGTCTTTGGTTCCGCTCGATTTAAGGAGGATCATCCTTATTATATCAAGTCTAGGGAGATGGGCAAAAGAATTGCTCAGCTTGGTTTAACTACAATGACTGGCGGTGGTCCTGGTGTTATGGAGGCAGCCAACAGGGGGGCTTTTGAGGAAGGGGGAAAATCGGTAGGTTGTAATATAAAACTGCCTTTTGAGCAAAACCCCAACCCTTATACAAACGTATCCATTACGTTCAATCATTTTTTTATAAGAAAAGTATTAATGGTTAAATATTCCTATGGCTTTATTATAATGCCTGGCGGTTTTGGTACAATGGATGAGTTTTTTGAAACTTTAACCTTGGCTCAAACAAAAGTGATTAATGATTTTCCAATAGTGGTAATGGGGTCGGCTTATTATGAGCCCTTTAATCAATGGGTGGAAAAAATGATTGCAGAAGGAACGATATCAGAGGAAGATAAAAAGTTTATGTTATTTACAGATAGCGAGGACGAAGCCATTGAACATATATCAAAATACGTCCGCAAGCATTATAAAGTCAAACCACGTAAACGTTTGTGGTGGTTGTTTGAAAAAGTATAACTGTTAAAAAACACTTTCTTTAATCAATCACTGGTTGCAGCCATCTTGTGATGTATTCCAAGGTTTGACCTTTTCTTTTTGCATAATCTACTACCTGATCCTGCTGAATTTTACCCAATCCAAAATATTGTGATTGAGGATTTGCAAAATACCAGCCACATACGCTAGAGGCTGGATACATTGCCAAGCTTTCAGTTAAGGTAATGCCTGTGTGCTTTTCGGCATCTAATAAACTAAACAAAGTGTATTTTTCGGTATGATCCGGACAGGCAGGATAGCCTGGCGCTGGTCTTATACCTACATAATTTTCTTTAATTAATTCAGTATTGTCTAAATGTTCATCTTTTGCATAACCCCAGAATTCCTTTCTTGTTTTTGCATGTAAGTATTCTGCAAATGCTTCAGCTAAACGGTCGGCTAAGGCTTGTAAAATAATTTTATTGTAATCGTCATAGTTTGCTTCAAATGCTTTGATATGTTTTTCAATACCATGAATAGTAACCGCAAAAGCACCTAGATAATCTTTTTTATTTTCTGCAGCCGGACAAATAAAATCTGCCAAAGAAAAATTAGGTTGTCCTGCTGCTTTTTTTGCTTGTTGCCTTAAGAAATGCAATTGCGTATTTTCATTTCCATGATGTAAAGTGATATCATCATTAAGGCTACTTGCTTCCCAGAATCCTATCGCTCCTTTAGCAGTTAACCATTTTTCTTGAATAATTGTTTGTAATAACGCATTGGCATCTGCATATAATTTAGTTGCTACTTCGCCCACTTTTTCGTCGGTTAATATGGCAGGGAAATTGCCATGTAATTCCCATGCAATAAAGAAGGGCTTCCAGTCTATATAATCTACCAGCACCGATAAGTCGGATATTTCAATGGCTTGGTTGCCGGTAAAGCTTGGGGTAGTGGCCTCAAATTTTGACCAATCAATGGCCATTTTATTTTGTAAAGCTTCCACATATGGGGTGGATTGTTTCACTGTTTTTTTATTGTCAAAATCTGACTTTAATTGAACATATTCTTTATCTAAATTTTCTAAGAAGCCTATTTTTTGTTCTTTATTTAGTAGGGAACCTGCAACCGTCACACTTCTTGATGCATCCAATACATGTATTACACCATCATTGTATTCAGGTGCTATTTTCACCGCAGTATGCATACGAGATGTAGTAGCACCTCCAATCATTAAAGGAATGTTCATACCGCGACGCTTCATTTCCTTAGCAATATGTACCATCTCATCTAGGGAAGGTGTAATTAAACCACTTAATCCAATAATATCTACTTCATGCTTAACCGCTTCTGCTAAAATTTTATCTGCAGGTACCATTACACCTATGTCAATAATTTCATAACCATTACAACCTAATACTACACCCACAATATTCTTACCAATATCATGCACATCGCCCTTTACCGTAGCTAATAATATTTTAGCAGGCCCTTTGGTTTGTCCATTTGGATTGGATGATGCATTTTTTAACCTTTCTTTTTCAGCTTCAATGAATGGCGTTAAAACTGCCACACTTTTTTTCATCACACGCGCACTTTTTACCACCTGTGGCAAAAACATTTTTCCTGCTCCAAATAAATCACCCACTTGATTCATGCCTGCCATTAATGGACCTTCAATTACTTCCAATGGTGCACTATATTGTAATCTTGCTTCCTCGGTATCCTCCTCAATAAAATCGGTAATGCCATTAATTAAAGAATGGGCTAATCTTTTTTCTACGGTATCGTTTCTCCAAGCTAATTTTAATTTATTGGCTTCCTCCGAAGATTGTCCTGCATTTTCACCACTCGCTTTTAAATTATCTGCATAAATAATTAATGCTTCGGTTGCTTGGTTATTATCATTGTTCTTATTTAAAATAACGTCTTCGCATAAATTTCTTAGTACAGGATCAATCTCATCATAAACCACTAATTGCCCGGCATTTACAATACCCATATCCATCCCCGCTTTAACAGCATGGTATAAAAACACAGCATGAATAGCTTCACGTACTGCTTCGTTGCCTCTAAAGGAGAAAGATACATTGGATACACCTCCACTCACTTTTGCTAATGGCATTTTTTGTTTTATCACACGGGTTGCTTCAATAAAGTCTACCGCATAGTTATTATGTTCTTCAATTCCTGTTGCAACTGCAAAAATGTTGGGATCAAAAATAATATCCTGTGGATCAAAACCAACCTGCTCCACTAAAATTTTATAGGCACGCTCGCAAATTTCTATCTTTCTTTCCTTCGTGTCGGCTTGTCCAACTTCATCAAATGCCATAACAATCACCGCTGCACCATAGGCTTTGCAAATATGCGCTTGCTCAATGAACTTTGCTTCTCCCTCTTTCATAGAAATAGAGTTCACAATACATTTTCCTTGTACACATTTTAATCCAGCTTCAATAATTTCAAACTTTGAACTATCAATCATCACTGGAATACGCGCAATATCGGGTTCACTTTGCATTAAGTTCAAAAATGTAGTCATGGCTTTCACGCCTTCTAGTAAAGCATCATCCATGTTCACATCAATTACCTGCGCTCCGCTTTCTACTTGCTGACGCGCTACCGATAATGCTTCCTCGTATTTATTTTCTTTAATTAAACGCGCGAATTTTTTAGAACCAGTTACATTGGTTCTTTCTCCCACGTTTACAAAATTAGTTTCGGGACGAATTACTAAAGGTTCAAGTCCTGCTAGTCTTAGATAAGGCTTAATATGTATTGATTCGCTCATAATTTTTTTTCTTTTATTTTAATGAAGATGATTTTTATCAAAGTCATTAAATAGTTGCGTCTACAATTGGTAAAGGTCTTGGTGTTAAGTTTCTGACATTGTCCGCCATATGTTTAATATGATCAGGTGTAGTTCCGCAACATCCACCTACAATATTTACAAATTGATTCTTTGCCCACTCTTCAATAAAGGCGCCTGTTTGATGTGGTGCTTCGTCATATTGTCCCATTGCATTGGGTAATCCTGCATTGGGATAAGCCGATGTATAGCAAGTTGCAATTTGAGAAAGTTCTTCAATGTGTGAACGCATTTCTTGTGCACCCAATGCGCAGTTCAAACCAACACTTAATGGGTTTGCATGTGCCACCGAAGTATAAAAAGCTTCTAAGGTTTGTCCACTTAAGGTTCTACCCGATGCGTCTGTAATCGTGCCGCTAATCATAATAGGCAATTCAGGTTTTCCTAATTTTCTAAAGTATTCCTTTATAGCGAAGATGGCCGCTTTTGCATTTAGCGTATCAAAAATGGTTTCAACCAACAATACATCTACGCCTGCATCCACCAATCCTTTTATTTGTTCAGTATACGCTTCAACTACTTCATCAAAAGTAACTGCACGATATCCTGGATTGTTTACGTCGGGAGATAAGCTTAATGTTTTATTCAATGGTCCAATAGATCCTGCAATGTATTTTTCGGAAGTATTAGGATGTTTTGATTTGTATTGATCAATGGCGTCGCGCACACATTTTGTAGCAGCTACATTTAATTCATAAGCCAATTCCTGCATGTCATAGTCCGCCATGGCAATGCTTGTACTACTAAATGTATTTGTTTCAATAATATCGGCCCCTGCTTCTAAGTATTGTAAATGAATACCTGTAACAATGGATGGCTGTGTAATGCACAACAAATCATTATTACCTTTTAAATCGCTATGCCAATTGGCAAATCGAGTGCCTCGATAATCTTCTTCGGTTAATTTATGGCGTTGAATCATGGTACCCATGGCGCCATCAATGACTAAAATCCTTTCTTTAAGTGTATCCTGTATTGACATAAATAAATTTTTTATGCAACACCCAAAAGGACGAACAAAGCTAATTCACCAATAAACCTATACTAAAGGGGATAGGTTGTATCGTTTATTAGTTCTTTTTTCCTTTCGGATGGCAGGTTGAACAATAAACAAATCCACCTGCAATGCGGGGCAAAGTTAGGTTAGTATTAGCTTGTAGCCAAATTCGTAAGTGAATAATACACTTTTGGCCCAATATTTAATGTTAAAACATTGAAACTAAAGATTTTACCGAATTTGGCTATTTAATATACTGATGTATAGGTTGTCTGTTAGAAATGCTTTTGCCTAATGTCATTTCATCGGCGTATTCTAATTCACCACCAAATGCAATTCCCCTAGCAATGGTCGTAATCCTGCAAGTATTGTTTGCTAATTTCTTTTGAATATAATAGATGGTCGTATCCCCTTGAATGGTTGGGTTTAAGGCAAATACCAATTCGGTCACTTTGTCTTTTGTAACTCTTTCAATAAGGGATGCTATGGTTAATTGCTCGGGTCCAATTCCATCTAATGGCGAAATAATACCACCCAATACATGATAAGTGCCATGAAATTGCCCCGTATTTTCAATGGCAATCACATCTCTTATATTTTCTACCACACAAATGGTATCTTTTTGTCTTCCGGAATTTGCACAAATGGAACAAATGGTTCCATCACTTATATTATAGCACTTTTGACAGAATTGAATTTCATTTCGCATTTTTTGAAGGGTTTCTGCAAATAAGGAAGTGACACCTTTTTCTTGTTTTAACAAATGCAATACTAACCTTAGTGCAGTTTTTTTCCCAATGCCTGGCAGTTTAGCAAATTCTGCTACTGCGTTTTCAAGTAAGGAAGAAGGTAATTGCATAAAATAAATGATTTGTAAAATTACTTATTAATTGTAATAAACAATTCATTATCCCAGTCGGCCCTTATTGATAATTTATTAGGGATAATCCATACTTTCTCGGGTTGTTTTTTGGGCTTCCCAAATCCAAATGCACCTGTGTCCCATTTCCCATTTTTATTATCGTCTTCTAAAATTTTAATTTGATACTCACCAGGAGGCAATTTTGCAATATTTAAATTACTTTGATGGATGGGAAAACTAAATTTTACTTTTTCGTCTTGTGATAACAACAATATTGGGGTATTGTATTTTTCGTATCCGGTAAGCTTTATTGCACAAGCTCCATACGCTTTGTCAAGTTTGGTAGTAAATACAAGGGTATCTGTTTTCACCAATGTATTTTCGAGGGTATCTTTTATTGCGTTTTGTGGAATGATTAAATGAAACTTTGTATTGCTAGGCCAAGCATGTTGAATTTCTATTTTATTAGGAGTGACACTATCTATATTTATGGTATAACCCTTCATTGCATTGTGTAAAGTATCGGTCAAAATAATTGGAAAACTGTCATTTAAATGAATGGGTGTTTCAAAAACCAATTGCAAAGGGTGAAGTAAATCTTGTTCCTTGCCTTCTAAACTTTTTGTATATTTTAAAGAGGGTGTATTGCGTTTAAGTTGCTTACTATTGACGGTTTTTTTCTTTTCTGTTTTTGGGTATCCCTGAAATGCATACAACTGAATGGAATCTTTTGAATTACCTGCTTGCACGGTGTTGTCCAAAAAGGCAAATAATTTTGTGCTATCATCGTATTTTTTTGTGTAATCATTTGGCAGCACATACACATTAAATTGTTTATTTGGTAAATAGTTAAAACCAAATTTTCCTTTACCATTTATATGTGTATAGTACAAAGGTTTATTTTTGAATATAGCAGTATCATTATCTGTAGGATGTAACAAAACAAGCAAGCTACTATCCACTTTCCCAGTTTCGGCCAAAACGACCGTTCCCTGTATTCTTCCACTATCAATAAAATTTCCGGTGCTAAAAACGTAAGTAAAGTTTTGCGCAATATTGCCTTCATTTACATCTCGTATAGCTGTTCCAAATTGTATGCTATATGTTGTGTTCGGTGTTAATGTGTCTTTGATCCGGATGCGTAATTTATCTAAATTTGATTCGATCAGTGGATTGTTTTTTAGGTTGGGAGAAACCACTACGTTTTCTTGTAAATTACTAGTATTAATAAATTCATTAAAGCTGATGAGTATTTCCTTTGGCTGAACACCAATTGCTGAGTCATTGGGAGTGGCTTTAATACGATAGGGTGGAATACTGTCCCTTGGACCGCCACTTGGTGGAACAATATTTGCGCAAGAAATTAATGAAGGAGCCAGATAAAAGGCCAAAATGATCTTCATTAAAATAGAGGCGCAGGTCAATCTTTTTATCATAATTGCAAACTTAGTCAGATTCTTCCATATCCCCATTTTGGAGTTGGTTTAAAGCAACAGTTAACTCATTGTTTTTAACAAAATTACACCAATGACATTCAGGTTGCCCGCATCCAGCGTAAAAATCCTTTTGTTGTATTTTTTCCCATACTGTATTTATCTGTTGCGTTACCGTGGTAATGTCTGCCTCTGATATATGGATGGATACTTTTTCAAATTCCTTCTTTTTATTGGGTTCCACAAAATCAAATTCTGCAGTAGTCACTTCCCATTGTTTGGGGTGGTGGTTTAATAATATCTTATAAAACACCGCTTGTCTCCAATAATCACCTCCATTAGGGTTTTTATCATTTGGCCCAAGCAATTTTTCCTTTGCATTTTCAACACTGCCAGTTTTATAGTCAATTACCACAACTTGTTTTCCATTGAATTCAATTTTATCAATGGCCCCTTTTAAGGGTATGCCATTTAGCACTACATTATTAATTCTATACTCAGTAGTTACTACTTTATTCCACTGTTCAACATATTGATCATAATATTTTGTAAGTACAATTTCGCCCTGCTCTTTTCTTCTATTAAATTCAATCTGCGTAAATGCTTCTCTGTGCCTAGCCATGTAAAAATTAAAGTCTTGCACTAGTTCTTGTTTATCTGGAAACTTATTTTCTCTTTCTTGCATTTTTTTAAACAACTTGTTTAAAGCGTCATGCACCGCAGAACCAAAAGTAGTGGCTTCGGATTTACCTGAGGGCACCCTAATTAAGCTATTGTAGTAAAAATGCAATGGACATTTTAAATAGTTATTTAAAGCAGTCACATTCATGGTAAACTGTTCAACTTTTGGCCCAATAAAATCATCTTCTAATTGTTTTATTTGGGGTTGAATAGTGGTTTGGATATGTAATAACTTGTACTGCAACTTAACAGTATCCTCTAATTGCCTTTCAACAATATATTTTTCATTTCCTTCCATTAATTCAATCACAAATTGACTAGGCTCTGCTACTTTGCCATCTGCTTTATTTAATGCATATGAAATTTGTATTTCTTTTTTTGCGCGCGTGAGGGCAACATAAAACAACCTTCTTAATTCTTCTTTGTCATCGGCGTTTTCTAAACTGCTAAGCACGGTATCGGGCAATGTGTACCCTGTATTATTTGCAGCACGTTTCTTTTCCCAAAAATGTGCATTGGTGCCAGCTACAAAAACATATTCAAATTCTAAACCTTTACTGCCATGGGTTGTTAGCAAATTCACCCCAGATATTCCACCTGTTGTTATTGGTAAAGGCAAACGAATGCCTTCTTTTTGCATCAACGCTAACATTTCTACTAAATCCTTTAATTTTAAATTGGGTCGACGATGTGTTTCTTCTTTTATAAAATCAAAAAATTTGGTAATTACCTCTAATTCAAATTTTTTGTCATTGGAACTCAAAATGGTTTGAATCATTCCTGTTTTTTGTAATACCTGTTCCACTAAATTTAGTAAAGTGACATTTGGCACTTCGCTAATTAAAGATTCTAATACCTGCACCGCTTTTGCTAGTTCGGGCACCCCGCCTTCTTGAAATAAAGAGCCTTGGACTTGCTGTGTTTTGTCTACCAACACTTTTCTAAATGAGTTTTCAGGCGCACCATATTTTAAATGGTTGGCTTCAAAAGTGAGCTTGGCAATTGTAATTGGAGAAATTTTCCACCATTTAAAATGCAAAATTTCAAATAGCAAGTTGGCTCCTTCATAGGGCTGATCCAATTCGCAAACCAAATAATCCAATATGGTAATCACTTGCTTTACTAAAATTTGGTCCAATAAGTTGGCAGTGCGTCTTGTATAGACGGGTATATTTTTTTGCTGCAAAAAATGAGCAATCTCCTCACCATATTTATGTTCTTTATATAAAACTGCAATTTGACTTGGCTCAATCCCTTTTTCAATGAGTTGTACAATTTGTTCAGCAATGTCAATCATTTCCTCTGCCGGCAATTGGTAGGCAATTACGCTTGGCTTTATGGTGCTATGTTGATTTTCCGGAAGTGCTGCTATTAATTTTTTCTCTAAGTTGCTTATTTTATTCACTAAGCGCTCTTGATTATGATTAATAACAATCGTAGAAGCATCTAAAATGGGCTGGGTGGATCTGTAATTATTTTCAAGTACAATGGTTAATAAATCTTGTGCGTACTGATTTTGGAAATGCAACATATTTTCTACGTTCGCGCCTTGAAATCTAAAAATACTTTGATCGTCATCGCCAACTACAAATAGGTTGGGTTGTTCCCAAAAATTCACCAACAATTGAATCAATTCATTTTGTGTTCCACTGGTATCCTGAAATTCATCTACCAGTATATAAAGAAAACGCTCTTGGTATTGGGATAGTAAGGTTTTATTTTCTTTGAATGCTTTAATCACCCAATTAATCATATCATCAAAATCATACCTGTTGTAATCCTTCATCATTTGTTGAAAAACGGCAAAGCTAGCAATGGCTGCTTTTAGTTTTTCCATTTTTTCAACAGCAACATCTACCAATCCTTGCTTTAGATCCCCTGCTTCAAATTGTTTGTATTTTTTTAGGTATTGAAATTCCTTTCGGTATGGTATTTCTTTAAGGTATTCGTCCACTTTATCAATAAGAAAATTGGGAGCCCACCCTTCCTTTTTTATGGTACTAAATAGTTTTTCTAAATTGCCCATTTCGTAATAAATATCACCACGATATCTTTTCAATGGGTTGTTTTTATCAAAGCTGTCAATTAGTTTTTTTAACAGTTCAATTTTTTCTAGTTCAGAAATGGGATCTAAACTTGTTTTATCAAACAAGGATAAATTCTCTTGTATAATATCATTGCAAAAAGAATGAAAAGTGGCGATATTTACTTTATATGCACTGGTGCCTATAAAACTAACCAACCGTTTACGCATAGCAATTGCACCGGCGTCTGTATAAGTTAGGCAAAGTATGTTTTCTGGTGCAGTATCTGTTTCTAATAAAATTCTACCAATCCTCGCGCCTAAAATTTGCGTTTTCCCTGTGCCAGGTCCTGCAATAACCATTACCGGACCTTCGATGGTGTCTACGGCTATTTTTTGTTGTTCGTTTAAGCCTTCATAGATGGCTTCAAATGCTTTTGCTTGTTCCAGCTTGCTTATCATTTGATAAAATTAACGGCTTTCCTCTTAATGTTCGCAACAATTAAGCACCATTCTTGTTATAAATGTATGTCAAAAGTATATAGTATTCAAACCGTTCAAAATTTGCCCATTGGATTAGACCAGGCCTGGGACTTTTTTAGTAGCCCAGCCAATTTGGCCAAAATAACCCCAAAGCACATGGGCTTTAATATCATAAGTAAGTTTCATGGTGATAAAATGTATCCAGGTCAAATTATTGAGTATACCGTAAGTCCGCTTTTAGGGATCCCAATGTATTGGATGACTGAGATTACACACGTACAAGAAGGAAAGTATTTTGTGGATGAACAGCGTTTTGGACCTTATCGCCTTTGGCATCACCAACACCATTTTAAAGCGGTACCAGGTGGCGTATGCATGGAGGATATTGTGCATTATAAAATCCCTTTGGGATTTTTAGGAGATATTGCGCAATGGATTTTAGTAAAAAAACAACTCCAAGGGATTTTTGATTATCGTTTTCAGGCAGTGGAGCAGCTTTTTGGAACATACAAGCCTTAGTATTTGCAATTACAGGCAAAGGCAACTATTTTAAGATATTTATAAAATACTTGCCACTTATAACGCATTGTTTATATAATTTTTATAAACTTTGCTTTCCAATCTAAAAACTTCATGGCACATACAACTAGTGGGCATGCTCACAAACTTTCGGTAGCAGGCTTAATCGTTACTTTAGGAATTATATATGGAGATATTGGAACCTCGCCTTTGTATGTTTTTAAGTCTATCATTAATCATAATGAAATTAACGAGCAGTTAATTTTTGGTGCTATATCGTGTGTTTTTTGGACATTGACTTTACAAACAACTTTTAAATATGTTTTTTTAACGCTACGCGCAGACAATAGAGGAGAGGGAGGAATTTTCTCACTTTTTGCTTTGATAAGAAGGTATGTGAAATGGGTGTATGTCCCAGCAATAATAGGTGCAGCAATGCTTTTAGCAGATGGAATGATTACACCACCAATTTCAGTTGCTTCTGCAGTAGAGGGTTTGGGTGGCGTAAAAGGACTTGAAAAAATAATTGTTCCTGGAAATAATTTAACGGTGGGAATTGTAATGGCAATTATTTCTTTATTGTTTTTCTTTCAACGTTTTGGTACTAAAATTGTTGGTTTTGCATTTGGCCCAATCATGCTAATCTGGTTTACCATGATTTTAGTTTTGGGATTTTTACAAGTTATTCATCATGTAGAAATATTAAAATCATTGAATCCTTATTATGCATATGATTTGCTCATGCATTATCCTAAAGGATTCTGGTTACTGGGTGCTGTATTCTTATGTACTACAGGTGCGGAGGCTTTATATAGTGATTTGGGGCATTGTGGACGCCAAAATATTCAAGTAAGCTGGATGTTCGTAAAAATTGCACTTATTATAAACTATATGGGGCAGGGGGTATTTTTATTGGTACAATTCAATGCTTTTAAATCAGCCCATCCTGGACAGGCATTCTTCTTAAATGACATTAATCCTTTTTACGAGTTAATGCCGCATTGGTTTTTATTAGCTGGTATTTGCATTGCTACAGTAGCTGCAATTATTGCTAGCCAGGCATTAATTAGTGGCTCCTTTACCTTAATTTCTGAAGCCATTAGTTTAAATTTTTGGCCACGTGTAACCATTAAATTTCCAACAGATCAAAAGGGACAAATTTATATTCCTAGCTTGAACCTACTATTATGGGTAGGATGTATCACCATGTTATTCTTTTTTAGAAAAAGTGAACATATGGAAGCTGCCTATGGATTCTCTATTATCATCACTATGATCATGACCACCATTTTGATGAATTTTTATATGTTGAATGTAAAAAGATGGAGTCAGGCAGTTGTTGCTATTATTATATTGGTTTTTAGTGTTGTAGAAATTTCTTTTTTTATCGCTAATGTTGTAAAAGTAAAAGAAAGCTATATCACTTTTGTTTTCTCATTGAGTATGATTTTTGTAATGATGATTTGGCATCGTGCGCGTAAAATTGCGAATCGTTATTTGGATTTTGTAAAAATGAAAGACTATTTGGATCCTTTGGTTGAATTAAGTGCCGATAAAGACATGCCTAAATATGCTACGCATTTAGTATACTTAACAAAAGCAAATAATCATCGTGAAATTGAGCATAGAATTATTGATTCTATTTTAAATCGTAAGCCAAAACGTGCTGATATTTATTGGTTCATTCATATAGACCGAACTGACTCTCCTTATGGCATGGAATACAGCATTAGAGAATTGGTAGATGACAAAGTGATGCGTGTGGATTTTAAATTAGGTTTTAGGATTCAACCAAGGGTAAATGTGTTGTTTAAAAAAGTAATGCAGGAATTAAATGAGTGCCAAGAATTGGGTATATATAGTAAGTATGAATCTCTTAAGAGTAAGGACTTCCATACAGATATTACCTATGTGATTATTGAAAGCTTCTTTAGTATTGAAAATGAACTATCATTAAGAGAAGACTTTATTATGGATGCTTATTTTAATATTAAGCAATTGGCGCAAAGTGATCAAAAGGCCTTTGGATTGGACAATGACATGACTGTTGTGGAACATGTGCCATTAATTATAAAGGCCAATGAGAACCTGCCCTTAAAGCGCGTTTTTGAAAGGTAAGCTACTTTCTAAACCATTTCATTATAATAATACTAGATCACTAAGTTGATTTTGTAATCCGATGGCTACCAAATAATATTGAGCATTGGGTTGTTTGTTAATATTTAACTTATTAAAGTCAATAATTTTGGTTTCACTTGGAACAATTAATTCAACAGCATACGTATTGTTTTGCTTACTAAGTACGGCTAATTGCTTTACTTTTTTTACTTCACTAATTTGGATCGCATAAGACTGCGCATCTTGTATCTTTACAATGGGTGCAGCTACCTTATATTGAACCAACCAAGGCATGGTGGGTTGTAAGGCAGGTTTTCGGTAATAGTTATTTTGCAAAGTGTCATTCCAATGATTGGGGTTTGTGTTAAACGTTTTACTACTAAAATAGGCACTACCTCTTGTGTTTTTTAAACTCCTTAAGCTTTTAATTTGATATGGCAGTTCATGGCTGCTTTTCCAGTTGGGGGTAGTTCCTGCTCGGTATATTCCATGCCCAATATATAAATTTCTGTTATGATTATTTTGATCCCACCAATTAACGAGTTCGTCATAATCGGCTAAAGCATGTCCATGTTCCCAATATAATTGCGGTATAATATAATCTACCCAACCCTTTTTTTCCCATAGCATGATGTCGGCATATAAATCATCATAGTTGGTAACACCCGCCTTGGTATTACTTCCGTTAGGATCTTGTGATTTATTTCGCCATACACCAAAAGGACTAATGCCAAATTGAACGCCTGGTTTAATATTATGAATCGTTGCAGACATTTGCTTAATGATGGTATCACAATTGCTTCTTCTCCAATCATCCTTCGTTAATTCTTTTCCATATTTTTTATACGCTGCTTCGTCGTTAAATTCTTTTCCGGGTACTTTATAAGGATAAAAATAGTCATCCAAATGAATGGCGTCAACATCATACCTGGTTACGATATCACTTACTACTCTGTTTACATGCCTCCAAACCTCTGGCAAGCCAGGGTTGAATATTTTTTTATTGTCGTAAGTCACAAACCATTCTGGATGTGTTTTGGTTAAGTGATTAGGAGCGATACTAGACTTTTCTGTATTAAATACTGCTCGATATGGATTAATCCATGCATGAAATTCCATTCCGCGTTTATGCGTTTCGGTAATCATAAATTGGAGTGGATCGTAAAAAGGACTAGGTGGTAATCCTTGTTGACCCATCAAATATTCGCTCCAAGGCTCTAAAGTAGAAGGGTATAATGCATCTCCAGCTGGACGTACCTGCATGATTATAGCATTCATGCCATTTTTTTTATGCAAATCTAAAATTGCGATAAATTCATTTTTTTGTGCTTCATTACTCAAGCCGGTTTTGCTTGGCCAGTCTATATTAATAACAGATGCTACCCATACTCCTCTAAATTCGAAAACATTTTTGTCCTCTAATTTAGGTTGCGCAAAAACAAAAAGATTACATACCACCAAAACCATGCTTAGTAAAAATCTCATAATTACTTTTTTATTATTTTTCATTGGACCTGTTACGCAATTTGTCCAATATTTGATTTATTTGTGAAGCTTCGCTTTCTGAAACGCCTTTTAATGTATCGTCAATTTGATTGTTGTATTGATCTAATTTAATGACCAATTGTAATCCCTTATCTGTTAAGGTAATATCTACTAATCGTTTGTCTGCTTTGCATGCCGATTTTTGTACCAAGTCTTTTACAATCAATCGGTCAACAATTCTGCTGGTGTCACTCATTTTGTCCAACATGCGTTCCCTAATTTGCAAAGTACTTAATGGCGTGTCGCTCCCTCTTAAAATTCTAAGGATATTATATTGTTGCAGTGTAATGTCTTCTTTGCTTAAAAAACTAGCAATTCTTTCATTTAACCAATTGGCTGTAAAAATAATATTTATACCCATTTTCTGAAACTCGTTTCTGAAATTAGGTTGTTGTATGTCTTTTTCTATGCCCATATAAATTAGTTTCTCTTACTTATGGATTTATTTTTTAGCCAAGTAAAGATAGGTAATGCAACCATTGCTCCCACTGTATCTGCAAGCATGTCTGCTACTTCAAATCCCCTGCTAGGCACAAAGTACTTTTGATAGTATTCCATGGCAATGCCATATAACATACAAAAAATGAGTACATAAGCTTTTGCCCTTATGGTTTTATAACGCTTATTTTTTAAGTGTTCAAAATGGTAAAAAATAGAAAATGATAAAGATCCGAACAAAACAATATGTACAATTTTATCAATAGGAATGTATCCAAACCAATTTGAGGTTGTGTGAAAATTATTTCCAGGCAAACTCAATAAAACAAAGATGATTACTATTTCTGCAATCACCCATAACCATGTTTTCATTGATATAGATTAATGTACCAAGCTAGCATAGGCTTCGCTAGTCATCAATTGCTCGAAATCGGCTGCATTGTTAACCGTTACTTTAACCATCCAACCTGCTCCATATGGGTCGGTATTTACTAATTCTGGATTAGCAGCAAGTGCGGGGTTTACTTCTGTAATGGTACCCGCCAAAGGCAAGAACAAATCACTTACCGTTTTAACGGCTTCTACTGTTCCAAATACAGCTTCAGCAGCTAAGCTTTTACCTACTGTATTGATATCTAAATATACAATATCACCCAACTCACCTTGAGCGAAGTCGGTAATACCAATGGTCGCAGTAGTACCTTCAATTTTAATCCATTCGTGATCTTTTGTGTAACGTAAGTCGGCAGGGAATTGCATAGTATGTTTTTTTATTGTTGCAAATATCTATAAAATCCCTAAAAAACCAATCTACTAATATCGAATATTGTCAAAATACAGCAAAATATGGTCTTTTAGGAAAACCTCCTGCTCCATCAAATTCATCACTGGGAGTTGTTTTAATTGCTTAAAATGGGGCCATCCTTCTTCGTCTTTTCCTTCCAATAAATAATAGCCACTAGGAGACAATATGGAACATATTGCAATATGCATTAGATCCTGCTTTTGCTCCTTAGAAATTTTTTCCCTAATAAAACCGGTTTCCTGCAATCCTATTAAAAATAATACAGCTTCTGTGTCTGGTTTTTTCCCAAATTGATCCATTAGTTTCTTCTCTAAATCCCACCATCTTGTCTGAAGATCGTCCTGTATATTGGCCATATGATAATGTCTATTTTTTAGCAAAGGTAGGGGATATCAATGCTTAGTAGGTTGGTTTGATTATCTTTGCCAAAATTCTCTCTATGTTACAGGTAAACTTCTTGCGCCAAAATACCGAGTTGGCTAAAAAGAAATTGGCTATCAAACACTTTGCTCATTTGAATTTAGTGGATGAAGTAATCGCCATTGACGATCAAAGAAAGCAGCTACAAGCTTCTTTTGATGACATCCAATCCAAGGTAAATGCTGCTTCCAAAGAAATTGGCGGACATATGGCAAAAGGGGAGAAAGACAAAGCAGAGACTTTGAAAAATGAGGTAGCCGCGTGGAAATTGCAGATAGATCCTTTGAAAGAACAAATGGCTGCAGTGGAAACGCATTTGCAACAAGTAATTGTACAATTTCCTAACCTCCCACACGATTTGGTTCCCTTGGGTAAAACGCCTGAAGAAAATGAAGTGGTGCGTGAGGGTGGAGCATCGCCTACCTTACATGCAGGTGCCGAAGCCCACTGGGATTTAATTAAGAAATACAATTTAGTAGACTTTGAAACAGGTGCTAAAATAACGGGTAGTGGTTTTCCATTGTACATTGGAAAAGGTGCAAAGTTTCAACGTGCATTAACACAATACTTTTTAGATTTTAATACTGCAGCGGGGTACACAGAATATTTACCACCATTTATGGTGAATGCTGCTTCGGCCTTTGCAACAGGACAATTGCCGGATAAGGAAGGACAAATGTATCATGCAACCGAAGATGATTTTTATTTAATCCCAACTGCGGAAGTACCTGTTACCAATGTTTTCCGTGATACTGTATTAAAAGAAACCGATTTGCCAATTCAAATGACCGCCTATTCTCCTTGCTTTAGAAGAGAGGCTGGAAGTTTTGGAAAAGAGGTGCGTGGTTTAAATAGAGTGCATCAGTTTGAGAAAGTAGAGATCATCCAAATTGTGCATCCCGATAAAAGTGACGCCGTTTTAGATGAGATGGTAGCACACGTTGAAAAATTATTGGTTAGCCTGGGTTTACAATATCGCATTTTAAGATTATGTGGAGGCGATATGGGATTTGCTTCAGCCATTACTTATGACTTTGAAGTGTATAGTGCTGCACAAGAAAGATGGTTGGAGGTAAGTAGCGTAAGTAATTTCCAAGCATATCAAACCTATAGAATGAAGTGTAGATTTAAAGATGCAGATGGTAAAATACAATTTGCACACTCCTTAAATGGAAGTTCTTTGGCATTACCAAGGATTTTTGCGGCCATCGTTGAGAACTATCAAACAGAGCATGGCATTGCATTACCTAAAGTATTACAATCTTATTTTGGTTCAGAAAATTTAGTGTAATAGTCTATTAGCATAATCAATGAATATCATAAAAAAGCCCCTCCAACTGGAAGGGCTTTTTTGTATCGTCTAAACCAAGGCCGTTATTTAAACCAATGTTGTATTGTACTAAAACTTACTAAATCTTACACCCACTGCAAAAGGTGCCATATCAAAATGTGTTAATTTATTATCAAATAAATTGGTCGTATTGAAAGAGCCATATAATCTTATGTTACCAATACCCAATTCGCCAATTGTAGCCATTTTAAAGTTGTTTAAATTAAAATTGCCATTCACTTTACGCTTGCCTCTCTCCTCGCTTATTTGCTTGGTATGAGATTGTAATAAGTATCCAGTGCTTACACCTATACTTGCGTAAAAGCTTCTACTATTGTCAGGGTTAGACTGAAAATTCAATTGTACTGGGACGGTTAAATACTCAACAAAAAGTTTGTTTTTGCTAAAAGTTACATTGTCAAAATAGGGGATGGAATTAGGTGCTTTGCTAAAGCTAATGGGTTGTTCAAATCGAAAATTGTACATTTCAAATCCAACTCCATATTTTAAGTTCAAATAGTGCTTATACAAACTTGCTTTTTGTTGTACAATCCAAATATTTACGTTACTTGATTTAACATTGTTCAATTTCAAATCATTACTAGTTACATATTTAGGCATGAATCCATTCATTGGAATAGCATAATAAACAGGCTCGGTTTTGTCAGTGTAATTAGCAAACCCCAAATCTAATATCCACCAATTGGTCATAATGCGTTTGTTCTC
>CANHIR010000014.1 GCA_947461015.1 Bacteroidota bacterium
AATTTTATAATCTTCCATTGCTGCATACAAATACTCTTCCACCACCGTACTTAAACGGTGAATCTCATCTATAAACAATACATCATTGGGTTCCAAGCTCGTTAACAAACCCGCTAAATCGCTTGGCTTCTCAATAACTGGTCCCGATGTTTCTTTTATTTGAACACCCATTTCATTGGCAACAATCCTACTTAAAGTGGTTTTACCCAAGCCTGGAGGACCATGAAACAAAATATGATCCAAGGCTTCCCCTCTTAATTTTGCTGCCTTAATAAAAATGCTAATATTCTCAATCAACTGCGGTTGACCAGCGAATGCATCCATTTCGGCAGGGCGAATACTATTCTCAAATTCACGATCCTGTGGATTTAAATTTTGATGGTTAGTATCTAGGTTAGGATTGGACATGTAATTTATAAATTATTTAGCAGGCGTATAAGGCTTGTCTAATAAATGATTAAAGATGAATTTGTTTTTTAAGTCGGTGAAATGTTTGCCTTTTGCACCACCCCATCCATGTCTTCCACCTGGATACAACATAAATTCAACTTCTTTTCCATTGTCTTGTAAAGCACTTAACAATTGAATTGAGTTTTGCATATGCACATTATCATCCATGGTACCATGTACTAATTGTAATACCCCTTTAAAGTTTTTGATATGGGTCATTACATTACTTGATTTATAGCCTTCTGGATTTTCTTCCTGTGTATCCATGAATCTTTCTGTGTAATGAGAATCATATAACTCCCAAGCGGTTACACTACCGCCTGCCAATGCATGTGTGAATACATCTGCACCGTAGGTTAAGGCATAACAACTCATATAACCACCATAGCTAAAGCCGGTAATCGCAATTTTTTTAGGGTCTGCATTTCCATTGGCAATAAACCATTTTGCCATGGTCATGTAATCCTGCATTTCCCAATAACCCAAATTACGATACATATAGTTTACCCCTTCTTTCCCAAAATGTCCACTGGCTCTATGGTCAAAGGCTACTTGAATTAAACCTTCTTTTGCCCAGTTTTCTTTTGATGCAGGGTTACTCCATGAATCCATCACGGTTCCGGCGTTAGGGCCACCATAAATACTCACTAATAATGGATACTTTTTATTTGGATCCATATTTTTAGGCCAAGTTACCAATGCTGGCAAATCATATAAACCGTCTGCACTCTTAATGCGAATTAATTCTGTTTTTGCAAAAGAGGCTGCATTAAAACTACTATCTACTGCAGTTCCTAACACGGTACTTGTTGCCATTCCTTTTTTAGGAAGTTCAAAAACAGCTATTGCTGTTGGCGTTTTCACATTGCTATATACGCCCACAAAATGTTTTGCATCTGGTGCTAAAAACACTTGACTATAATTGTAATCGCCAGTTGATAATCGTTTTAAATTTTTGCCATCAAATCCAATACTGTAAAAATCAATTCTAGCAGTATTCTCTAAGCCCCTTGCCGTAAAGTAAATTGTCTTTGCTTTTTCATCAATTAATTTAATACCCGTTACCGTATACTTGCCATTCGTAATTGGGTTTACTAAATTTCCACTCATGTCATACAAATACAATTGGTTCCATCCACTTGCATCAGACTGTGCTACATAGCCTTGATTATTTGCCAAGAAATTAATTCTTCCACTAACGCGGTCCTCTAAATCAATCCAAGTTTTTTGGTATTCTTTATACACTTCTTTCTTTGCGCCAGAAGCCATATCTAATTCATACATTTTTAAGTTATTTTGGCCACGATCCATCCATGACAACCACATGCTATTGTTATTTGGATTCCAAATAGGCCATCCAAAATATTGATCATCTTGATCGTTAAAGTCTGCCCAAGTAATATTGCCACCCGTTGGAGACGCCCATCCAATTTTCACCGTTGGATTAGGATCTCCCACTTTAGGATATCTAGTTTCTTCTACAAAGCCATGCTTCCCTTCACTATTGTAAATTGGAAACATGGGCACATTGCGTTCATCAAAACGCATAAATGAAATAAACTTACTATCAGGACTCCACCAAAAAGCACGATACTGTGTTGGACGACCAAAAATTTCTTCAAAATAAACCCAGCTAGCATAACCATTCAATATTCCTTTTGTATTTTCATTGGTTATCGCGATTTCTTTTTTATCTGCGATACTTACAGTATATAAATTATTGTTCTTAGTGTATCCCACAAATTTTCCATCGGGAGAAAGCGTTGGATTTTTTTCTTCTATTGCATCAAAAGTTAATTGTGTCTCTGTACCATTTTCTTTTACATATACATTGGCATTTTTTACATATGCTGTTTTACTTGTAGTTGAGGCAATTGCTGGAGCTGCAGTATATTGTTTTGTGATAAGATTGTATGCATAGTCTTTGGCAGACTTTTCATTGTTTAACTTGGCATTCACTACCATTTGGTTATTATCTATCCAACGAATAAAACGAGGAAGACTAGATCCTGGCATTTGAGCCACTACCGAAAAAGCAGTGAAGCAAAAACTTACAAATAATGCAATTGATTTTTTCATATTTCTTGATTAATAAATTAGCGGATTAAATTGATGATTTTTAAAATAGTATTAGGTTTGAAGTTTTTTTTAAATAACAATATTGATCATTCTTCCTTTTACAAAAATTAGTTTTTTTACAGGTTTGTCTTCTACCCATTTTTGAACTGCTTCATTAGCCAATACAATTGCACGCACCTGTTCCTCGGTGGCATCTAAAGCAATAGAAATATTAGCTCTTACTTTTCCATTGATACTCACTGGATATTCTTTTGCAGTTTCTAAAACGTATTGTGCGTCGAATATTGGATAGCTTGCATCCACAACTAAGCCATTGTTTCCCAATGCGCTCCATAATTCCTCGGCAAAATGGGGTGCATAGGGAGTAATTAAAATAAGTACTTGCTCTAAGATTGCTTTTTTATGGCAACGTGCATCGTACAATTCATTAATGCAAATCATAAATGTACTAATGGCCGTATTAAAACTATAACGCTCTGTATCTTCCTCAATTTTTTTGATGGTCTTATGTAATATTTTCAATTCTTCGGCAGTAGGCGCTTCGTCTACCCATACTTTTCCTTTCATTTCATCATAAAATAGTCTCCAAAATTTCTTAATAAAACGGTGTACCCCTTCAATCCCTTTGGTATCCCATGGTTTACTTTGCTCAACAGGACCTAAGAACATTTCATACATTCTAAAAGTATCGGCTCCATATTTTTGTACCAAGTCATCCGGATTCACCGTATTAAATTTTGACTTAGACATTTTTTCTACTTCTACGCCACATATATATTTTCCATCTTCTAAAATAAACTCCGCATTGGCATAATCGGGTTTCCATTTTGTAAACGCTGCAGTGTCTAGTTCTACCCCATCCACCATATTTACATCTACATGCAATTGATCTACTTCATAATTGCCAATTAAACCAGCAGAAACAAAAGTATGCGTACCTCTTTTGCGATACACAAAACGAGAGCTTCCTTGAATCATTCCTTGGTTTAATAATTTCTTGAACGGCTCATCAAATCCAATATGGCCTAAGTCGTATAATGCTTTCGTCCACATACGACTATACAATAAATGACCCACCGCATGTTCGGTTCCTCCAATATATAAATCTACCTGCCCCCAATAATCGCTTGCTTTGCGGCTGCAAAATTCAGTTGTATTACCCGGATCCATATAACGTAAAAAGTACCAACTACTTCCCGCATAACCCGGCATGGTATTGGTTTCATAATTTTCTGCTTTCCAAGATTCAATATTGGCTAGTGGCCCTTCTCCTTCAGGACCTGGTCCATAATTGTCTACCTCCGGCAATAATAATGGCAATTCATTTTCAGACATTGGGTAAGCAATTCCATCCACCCATTTAATAGGGAATGGTTCTCCCCAATAACGC
Organism: Bacteroidota bacterium; assembly: GCA_947461015.1. Classification (GTDB taxonomy): domain Bacteria; phylum Bacteroidota; class Bacteroidia; order Chitinophagales; family Chitinophagaceae; genus Sediminibacterium. The sequence continues at coordinate 3,920 of CANHIR010000014.1, forward strand.
TGTCTACTAAATGCCGCATCGCGCATTCTATAATTTACTTTGCGTTTACCAATGCCCATGGCCTCAATCTTTTCATTCACAATGGCGATGGCATCTTTTTGTACTATACCATTTAAAAAACCACTGTTGCTAAGCTTCGCTTCCTTCGTTGGATTGGCTTCGGAACCATTAAAGGCATCGCCAATAATGTTTGTAATAGGAATATTAAAATGTTGTGCAAATTTAAAATCACGATCGTCCCCACAAGGCACGGCCATAATTGCACCTGTACCATAACCTGCTAAAACATATTCTGAAATCCAAATAGGAATTAATTTTTGATTAAATGGATTCACTACATAAGCACCTGTGAAACATCCTGTAATTTTTTTCTCTGCAATACGTTCACGCTCACTTCTACTTTTTACATAAGCAATATAAGTTTCCACTTCCGCTTTGTGGGAAGCAGGGGTTATACTTTCAATGAATGCATGTTCAGGGGCAACCACCATAAAGTCCACACCAAACACCGTATCGGGTCTTGTGGTATACACGCTAAGGTTTACATCATGACCATCTACTTTAAAATCTATCTCTGCGCCATAACTTTTACCAATCCAATTGGATTGCATTTCCTTCATGGCTTCACTAAATTGAATGGTATCCAAACCAGATATCAACCTATCCGCATATTCTGTAATACGCAAATACCATTGTCTTAATTTTTTCTTTTCAACTGGATGGCCCCCTCTTTCACTAAATCCATTTATCACTTCATCATTCGCAAGTACCGTACCCAATGCTTCACACCAATTCACTTCACCAAATCCACAAAAGGCCAAACGATAATGCATTAATATAGTTTGTTGTTCTTTTTCAGCATACCCTTTCCAATCTGCAGCTGCGAATTGAATACCCGCATCGCCAGGGCAAATATGATTTGCATTACCGTTTGCTTCAAAAGCAGCAATCAATTCCGAAATTGGTTTTGCGCTTAGTGCTGCACGATCATAATAACTATTAAACAATTGTAAAAAGATCCACTGTGTCCATTTATAATAATGGGCATCACAGGTTCTTACTTCTCTATCCCAATCATAACTAAATCCAATATTGTCTAATTGCTTTCTAAAATTATCAATATTGCCATGGGTGCTTTTAGAAGGATGCACCCCATGCTCAATAGCATATTGTTCTGCAGGCAAGCCAAAGGCATCATAGCCCATTGGATGTAAAACATTAAACCCTTTTAATCTTTTGTATCTGCTATAAATATCTGAAGCAATATATCCCAATGGATGACCTACATGCAAACCTGCCCCACTTGGATAAGGGAACATATCCAATACATAACATTTTGGCTTATCACTTTCATTGGGCACCTGATATGCTTTTTTTGATTTCCAGGCTTCCTGCCATTTTTTTTCAATACTACTAAATTGATATTCCATCTTCAATAATGCTTAAAAATCTATAATTATTCGTCATTCATATAAAACCACCCCTTTTTACCCCATTTTGAGTGCAAAAATAAGCAGAATTCGACCTATGCAAATGTAAGTCATTAGCGTTCAAAACCGTACATTTGCAAAGCGAACAAATAAAAATTATTGCTATGGCAGGAAAAGGAACTGGCTCATTAAAACGTAGTAAACCAAGCTATATTGGTAGCATCGTAGGAGTAGCCATTGTTTTGTTTATTATGGGCATTATGGGATGGTTATTTATTAACTTAAATACTATTGGAAACAATCTTAAAGAAGATATCCGCATAAGTGTATACTTAAATACTGCAGACAAAAACAAAATCAGCCAAATTCAGCAATATATCTCAAGCAAACCCTACGCTAAAAACGTTGAATACATTGACAAAGCAAAGGCAAAAGCGATTTGGGAAAAAGAAAATGAATCGGTTGAGAATATTGAAGAAATATTGCCAGAGAGTATTGATTTTTACGCAAATGCAAAATATATTAACATTGATAGTCTTAATAAAATAAGCGTCTCTATTAAAAACCAGTTTAATAAAGAAATAGACAATATTGATTTCCCAAAAACCATTGTGACTATTTTAAATGAGCGCGCAACTAAACTTGGTCTCATATTTTTAGTGTTGTCCTTTATCCTTTGTACCATTGTTATTATAAGCATAGACAATACCATTCGATTAGCCATGTTTAGCAATCGTTTTTTAATTAAAACAATGCAGATGGTTGGCGCAACTCGTGGATTTATTACTAAGCCGCTGTTGGTTAGGGCATTGCTCAATGGATTAATAAGTTCATTTATTGCTATCTTTTTATTGTTTGGACTTATACAATGGGCAAGTGGGCAACTTCCTCAAATTAAAATTTTACAGGGCTTAAAATCTAGTATTTTACTTTTTGGCGGCATGATTGTTTTAGGATTAAGCATATCTGTGATAAGTACCTATAGAAGCGTATTAAAATATTTAAAAATGAAAATTGAAGATTTATATTAATCAAAAACTTACCCTTAATTTTATAAAAAGAAATATATGAGTCAAAATAATAGAAATTTAACCTTTTTTAATAAATCCAATTATATCTGGATGCTTGTTGGTCTAGTACTAATTATTATTGGCATGTTATTAATGGCAGGTGGAAAGAGCACCGACCCAAATGTATTTAATGAAAAAGAAGTGTATAGCTTTAGACGCATTACCCTAGCGCCTTTAACTATTATTGCTGGATTCATAATTGAAATCTACGCTATTTTTAAAAAATCATAGTTTACATTTATACTAGCTAAAAAGCGATGAATCACTCATCGCTTTTTTAATAACCATAACATTAAAATGAATACATTTCAATCTATTATCATTGCCATTATTGAGGGAATCACTGAGTTTTTGCCTATTTCAAGTACTGCACATATGAAATTCGCGAACCCATTGCTAGGGGTACAGTCAGGCCCTTTCGTTGATTTATTTGAGGTTGTAATTCAACTTGCTGCAATTGCGTCCGTGGTGGTAATTTATCATAAACAGTTTTTTAACTTTAAACATTATAGTTTTTATTTAAAGCTAATAGTTGCGGTCATACCAGCCCTTGTTTTTGGAGCGATCTTAAAAAAACATATAGATGCTGCATTGGGAAATTTAATGTTTATTGCAATAGTTATGGTTGCAGGTGGAATTGTTCTTTTGTTTATTGATAAATTATTTACGAGCAGCCATCAATCATCCAAGGATATTAGTTATAAGAAGTCATTTATAGTGGGTTGTTTTCAAGTGTTATCCATCTTATTCCCAGGATTGAGCCGTAGTGCAGCAACTATTATTGGAGGCATGAGTCAAAAATTAACAAAGAAAGCAGCTGCAGAATTTTCCTTTTTTTTAGCAGTTCCAACGATGTTGGCGGCTTCTGCAAAAAGCACATTGGATGTATATAAGGAAGATCCTCAGGTTTTTAACAGCTCCAATTTAACCACCCTTTTGATAGGCGGAGTAGTCGCTTTTTTAGTTGCATTAATCAGTGTTAAATTCTTAATTAATTTTATTCAGAAAAATGGGTTCGCCTTGTTTGGCTGGTATAGGATTATTATTGGGCTAGGCATTATTGCAATGCTATTATTTACCAATGTTATTCCTAAATAAGTGACCACTTTCTGTTTTATTTGTATATTTAAGAATACAAATAAAACTAAATGCAAACAGCCTCTAAAAAAGTAGTCAATGGATGGGCCATGTACGACTGGGCCAATTCGGTATATAACTTAGTGATTACGTCCACTATATTTCCAGCATACTATGAAGCAATAACGAGTGAAGCTAAACTACCTTTCAATTTATCCAATACTTCCTTATATAATTATGTATTGGCAATTGCTTTTGTAATTGTTGCTATTTTATCCCCTATCCTATCTTCAGTTGCTGATTATAGAGGAAATAAAAAGCAATTTTTACAATTTTTTTGTACGATGGGTGCACTTTCCTGCGCTTCTTTGTATTTTTTTGACAAAGACCATATTACGGGAGGACTTATCTCTGTCATAATAGCATGTGTGGGATTTTGGAGTAGTTTGGTTTTTTACAATTCCTATTTGCCAGAAATTGCCGCCCCAGCAGATCGCGATCGAATTAGTGCAAAAGGTTTTATGATGGGCTATATAGGGTCCGTCTTGTTACAATTAATATGTTTCGTATTTGTAATGAAGCCTGATTTATTTGGTATCACAGTTGGGAAGGCGTCTCAAATATCCTTTTTATTAGTAGGCATTTGGTGGATTGGTTTTGGCTGGTTCGCAATTGGAAGATTGCCAAACGGAAGTGGAGTAAAAGGGGTTCATAGTAAAAATTTAATAACACAGGGATATAAGGAACTTCATAAGGTTTGGATAGAATTAAAAAGCCAGCATACTTTGAAGCGCTTCCTGTTTTCTTTTTTCTTTTACAATATGGGGGTACAAACAGTGATGCTAGCTGCTACACTTTATGGAAAAAGTGAATTAAAAATACCTACTGAAAATTTAATCATTGCCATCCTCATTATACAAATTGTTGCCATTCCAGGTGCAATATTAATGGCTAAAATGGCAAGTAATTGGGGCAACTTTAAAACACTCATGTTAGCTGTACTTATTTGGATTGGGGGATGTGTCATTGGATATTTGTTGCCAGAAAAAGAGAATATCCCTTTTTACACATTGGCTATAGTCGTTGGATTTGTTATGGGTGGCATACAATCGGTTAGCAGAAGTACTTATGCTAAATTAATGCCAGCAACTCATGACACTACGAGTTATTTTAGCTTTTATGACGTAACTGAAAAAATAGCCATTGTCATTGGGATGTTCAGTTTTGGTTTTATCAATCAAATAACTGGCTCACAACGCAATTCCGTTTTGGCATTAGGTATTTTCTTTATCATTGGCTTTATCCTATTATACAGAACCGCAAAATTGGACAAGCATGCAACTGCATAGTATTGAAACAGGGAACTTTAAATTAGATGGTGGTGCTATGTTTGGCGTGGTGCCAAAATCTATCTGGAATAAATTAAACCCAGCGGATGAAAACAATTTATGTACCTGGGCTTTAAGATGTTTGCTGATCATTGATGGAGATCGGAAAATATTAATAGACACAGGTATGGGGAATAAACAAGATGAAAAATTCTTTGGCCATTACCAGCCAAGTAATACCGTTTCATTAAATGATGCCCTTGGTGAATTAAATGTTCAAGCAATTGACATTACCGACGTTTTACTTACCCATTTACATTTTGACCATGTTGGTGGCGCCATTGAAAATAAAAATGGTACACCTCAACCTGTTTTCCCAAATGCTACTTATTGGGTAAGCGAGCCTCAATGGGAGCTGGCATTAAATCCCAACAAAAGAGAAAAAGCTTCCTTTTTAAAAGAAAATATTTTGCCAATAAAAGAGTTCGGTAAATTGAAACTTATTAGCATACCACCGTATCAAGGAAATAGTCTTCAAGAAATTCACTTTAGTGAAAACATAAGCTGCTTTGTGGTAAATGGTCATACTCAAGGCATGCTGTTGCCTAAAATAATGTTCCATGGAAAGCCATTGGTATATATGGCAGATTTACTACCAAGTGTGGGACACATTCCCTTACCCTATGTAATGGGCTATGACATGCAACCCTTACTTACCCTTAATGAAAAAGAATATTTTTTACAAGAGGCGCTTCAAAAAGATTATACCTTGTTTTTTGAACACGATCCCTTCAACCAATGTTGCAATTTACATACCACTGAAAAAGGCATCAGGGCAAACAAGGTATTTTGTTTATCAGATTGGCAATCCTTGTAAAGAAATAAATTAGGGGGTCTTAACAAGAAGCGCAGCCATTGGATACCTAAGATTGTCGAAGCCGACCATATCTACTTTAATTTTACCCACCAGCAATGGCGTCTCAATTCTTACTGGTATGTGGTTTTGGTCATCTGTAACATATACAATCATTTTTTCACCGCCATCAAAAACAGATCCCTTTACCAAAAGTGGCGCTATTTTAATTACTTTAAACCTGCCATATTGTGTTGTAATTTCTTCTCTCCCTAAGAACTTGAAATAAGAAGGATACAAGGTTTTATCTAAAAAGAAATGAAGATTGACTTTATCATTTTTTTCAATTGAAGTGAAATTAATATTACGAGCAGCATAAATTGCACTAATAACGTCGTAAGTACATTCTGCGGTTGTAAAAGTACCTGGCGCGTTTGACGTAGTTGCAGTTTTTGTTTTTTGATTAAAGTAAATAGATTCTTTTTGATGAAAACGTCCTTCATTAATTTGTCTTGAAAACTGAAAAGGCAACAAGGTTTTGCTATCCACAATACTCTCGTATTTATCTCTTACTTTAAATATCCAATCATATCTACTATTTGAAGATCCAGTAGCTGTGAAAGTGAACGCGTCTGAACCGTTATAATTCGTTGATTGTGTCACAAAATCGGCATTGCCTGCATTTACATACAATCCAAGGACATTATAATATATAGTATACCGAATTTTTTCTCCAGCATAAAATGAAGTATTGAATTGATTGCAAAGGTTGGTTTCCTTCGGAGTCACTATGTTGAATATGGGAAAAAGAAAAGGTAAAAAAATTGCGCGCATGCTTTTAAATGTTTCGTTTAAAATTAATTTTTCATACGGTAGCCTAATAACAGCATGGTGCCTAAGATTGCTGGTATTAAAAAATTAATACCCCAAATTATAGAAGATAATGATACCACAGTGATATTATTTGAATAAAATGGTGTTAAAATCATAATTAACACCTGCCCCCTCACCACCCATTCTGTTGCGCTAATGGTTGGCAAAATACTTAAACATAAAAACATAATAGAAAGGGACATGGAAAGTGTATATATTGGGAGATCCATTTTGAGCAATTTTGCCAAAAGTATGTATTGCACAAGAAAGCATACATACTTTATTAACGACCATCCCAATAATTGAAATTTTACCGAATTTTTAATCTGCAATATATTTAAAGGACTTAACCAACCTTTCCAAGCATTGTTATAAAAAAAGAAGAAAATGGCAAGGAGGCCAACAAATGGACTTAGTAATTGCACCCAAAATAACCAAGATTTATTTAAAACCGCATACGCAGATAAATTAAAATACAAAGCCATAGTGCCTAAAACAATAGTAATTAAGAGTTGAGCGTAGGAGGTCCACGCCATTTGTGCGATTCCCATTAATTTATTCCCAGCATTTAAAAACATAGTTCTTCCAGCATATTCACCAATTCTATTCGGCGTAAAAAAAGCAAAAGCTTGTCCTATAAATACGCTTTGTAGGGACTTATAAATTGACTGTGGATTATTATGTTTAATTACTACGTTCCATTTAATGGATTCCACAAATAAATTAGCAAACATCAATAAACATAAAATAAGCCAATTTAAAAAAGAAATAGAAACGAGTTGTCCCTTAAAAATTTCTTTTATATTTTTCCAATCTTGATTTATTAAAACTTTATTATAAATAGCAATACTACATACCAAAAACAATAGTACGCCAATACTATTTTTTATATAGGGCCTAATTTTGTTAATCGTATTTTTTAACATGAGTTCAAAGTTCGTAATTTGGTACGATATCTGTAACTTTATTCTAATGAGCAAATACCCCATTATACTAGGCATTGATCCAGGTACACAAATTTTAGGCTATGCGCTATTAAAAGCAGGGCCTAAGCCTAGCTTAATTGAAATGGATGTACTTAAATTAACAAAGGAAAAAGATATTTATGCTAGACTGCAGTTAATACATGCAAAGATTATTGAACTCATCAAACAACACAAGCCTACCGACTTTGCAATTGAAGCACCTTTTTTTGGGAAAAATGTTCAGAGTATGCTAAAGTTAGGACGGGCACAAGGAGTTGCAATTGCTGCTGCCATGCATTTTGAGTTGCCAGTAACAGAATATGCTCCAAAAAAAGTAAAGCAATCCATTACCGGAAATGGAAACGCAGACAAAGACATGGTATGGAAAATGTTGGAGCAAATATTATCCATTAAAAAGCAACCTAAATACTTTGATGCCACCGATGCATTGGGTGTGGCGCTATGCCATTGGTATCAAATGAGTGGACCAGTGCTCCCAACCATTGCTAAAACAGGCAAGGGTTCAAAGATGGCGAAGAAATCCAATGGATGGGAGGCCTTCCTAGCCAAAAATCCAGGAAGACTTAAGCTTACATAATTAATACCTAGATGACAAGTTACTTACAATCAGTTCCTGTATTGCTTTGAACTCCTCAGTGGACAGTTGAAGTTTGGGATTGGCAAAATTAATATCATCTGCCGCATGAATGGGAATGAGATGTATATGCGCATGTGGCACTTCTAAACCAACGGTAACCATACTTACTCTATTGCAAGGGAAGCTAGCTTCAATAGCTTTGGCAATAGGCTTTGCAAAATGCAGCAACTCATTTAAATAGTTGTCTGGTACATCAAATATTTTATCTACCTCACATTTAGGCACCACTAATACATGTCCTTTCTGTAAAGGAAATATATCTAAAAAAGCGAAGTACTTTTCAGACTCCGCAATTTTATAAGAAGGTATTTCACCTTGTATGATTTTAGAAAAAATGGTCATGATAATTTAGATGGTAATATTATCTACTTTAAATTTCATGGTACCATTGGGCGTTTGCACTTCCGCAATTTCTCCAACTTTTTTACCAATTAGTCCCTTTCCTATAGGAGAGGATGCGGAAATTTTACCCGCTTTTAAATCTGCTTCTTTTTCACCTACCAATTGATAAGTAACTGTTTTTTTAGTTGCCTCATTGGTAATGGTTACTTTCGTTAAAATAGTCACCTTACTTGTGTCAATTGTTTTAGTGTCTACTATTTTAGCATTAGAAATAGCCGCTTCTAGTTGCTTAATCTTAGACTCAAGCATGCCTTGCGCTTCTTTTGCCGCATCATACTCTGCATTCTCTTTTAAATCTCCCTTTTCTCTTGCTTCTGCAATGGCTCTGGATGCTGCTGGACGGTCTACTGATTTTAATTTTTGTAGCTCCTCACGCATCTTATCAAAGGTCTCTTGTGTTACATATACATTGGTCTCGCTCATATCCTTCGTTTTAGATAAAAAAAATACAACGCCACATAGGTAGCGTTGCAGTATTCAAAGATATTAAATTCGACTGATATTTAAGTGAAAATAGATGAAGATTAGCCTAAATAATAGCCAATTTTTCAAGTACAATTTTTGCCATTTTAAAGTAGGCTTCCTGGCTATATCCCGCTATATGTGGGGTAATGAGGCAATTTGGGAAGGCCAAAAGGGCATCTAATTGCTCTTTTTCTGCAGGCTGGTATTTATCCAATTTTTCGTTTTCCAGGACATCCAACCCCACCCCCCTAACCAATTGATTTTGAAGGGCTATTAACACAGCTCCGGTATCTGTTACACTGCCGCGACAAGTACTTATAAAATAGGGCTGCTGCTTGCAAGCATTGAAAAAATGTTCATTTGCATAATGAAATGTAAGTTCAGTTAATGGTAAATGCAAACTAATCACCTGCGCCTCTTCTTGTATTTGTTGTAAACTAGCTGACTTTATTTGATCCGTTTCGAAATCCTTTTTATAAATGTCATGTGCTAATATTTTAACATCAAACCCCTTTAATAATTTTGCAAAAGCACTTCCCGTATTTCCCAATCCAATAATACCCACTGTTTTCCCATTTAATTCATCGGCCCTATTTGCCTCCCTAATCCATTGCCCATTTTTTATTTCACCATAACTACTTTGAATTTTATTCATCAAACTCAACACTAAACCTAGTGTATGTTCCCCCACTGTGGTACAGTTTCCTTCCGGACTACTTACACATTTAATTCCTCTTGAACGCGCATTATCCACATCTATTAATTCCATGCCGCTCCCTAACCTTCCTATCCATTTTAGGTTTGTTGCTTTATCTAATATAGCAGCATCTATTTTTAATCTGGTGGTTACCATTAAACCCGTCGCATTTTGAATGATCCCAGCTAATGCATCATAACTAATTGCCGGTTCATAAATAACTTCAAACCCTTTGGACTGTAAAGTATCCAATAAAAATGAATGAACGGGGGCAGTTATAATAACGGTAGCTGGCATACTAATTATCGTTGTGCATTTTAAAAGTAAGGGCCGCATAATCTTCATAGGTAAGATTTTCGGCACGCTTTGTAAATATAGGATCTGCTAATTGTTCGGTTGTAAAATAAGGCTTTAAAGGATTGCGTAGCATTTTTCTTCTTTGGCCGAAAGCCATTTTCACAATATGATAAAAACTTTTTTCGGATGCCATCGCGGGAAAAATTTCTTTTCGCTTAAACATAATCACACCACTATCCACTTTTGGGGGTGGATTAAATGCACTGGGTGGCACATCAAATAAATAAGTAACATCATAAAAAGCTTGCGCTAACACACTTAAAATACCATACGCTTTTGAATGTGGCTTTGCAGCAATCCTTTCTGCAACCTCTTTTTGAAACATGCCTACCATCATGGGAACCTGTGTTTTCCATTCCAATACTTTAAAAACAATTTGTGTAGAAATGTTATAAGGGAAATTTCCTACTAGTGTAAATGAATCTTCATATGGAATTTGTGTCTCTAAAAAATCTTCGTTAATGATTTTGCCTTGCAATTCAGGAAAAGTATGGTGTAAGTAATTCACTTTCTCTGTATCCAACTCAATTGCCTTAAATGACTGGGTAGGAATTTTGTATATATATTCTGTTAAAGCCCCTGCACCTGGGCCTACTTCTACTAGACGCTCAATGGCATTTTGAAGCAATACCCCCTGTATCCTTTCACAAACGGTCTTATCTGTCAAAAAGTGTTGCCCAAGGGACTTTTTTAGCGTGTATTGCATGAAGCAAAGTTAGGTTTTTGTGCGTACTTTTACAGCCTAATAAAATGGATATGAGTCAGGACATCAGAAAACCAATTATCGGCTTTAGCTGTGGCGATTTAAACGGAGTGGGCATTGAATTAATCATCAAATCATTGTCAGATAGTCGCTTATTGGATTTTATGGTGCCTGTTATTTTTGCCAGCAATAAAAGCTTGAATTTTTACAAAAAATTAAGTCCTGAATTTCCTTTAAATTATACATCTATACCCGACTTATCAAAAATCAATCCCAAGCAAGTAAATTTAATTCATAGTTGGGAGGAAGAGGTAAATATTACCCCGGGTGAATTGACCGACGAGGGCGGGAAATATGCATTTATTTCATTGCAACAAGCTGTAGCCGCATTAAAGGAAAAGAAAATAGACGGTTTGGTAACTGCCCCCATTCATAAGAAAAATATTCAATCTCCTGAATTTAATTTCAGTGGACATACACCCTATTTACAACATGCTTTTGGTAATACAGAAAACCTAATGCTATTGGTTGCTGAAAATTTAAGAATGGCTTTGGTTACGGAGCACGTAACAGTTCAGGAAATTGCAAAACATATTACCAAAGAAAAGATTAAACAAAAATTACAAATTTTAAACAATAGTTTACAAAAGGATTTTGGAATTGACAAACCACGTATCGCTGTATTAGCCCTTAACCCTCACGCTGGTGATGAGGGACTTATTGGTAAAGAAGAAATTGAAATTATTCGCCCAGCAGTAAAAGAAAGTAAAAATCAAATTTTGGTATACGGACCCTATTCAGCGGATGCTTTTTTTGCAAGAGGTGCACATGAAAAATTTGACGGCGTATTGGCCATGTACCATGATCAAGGTTTAATACCCTTTAAATCATTGGCATTTGGCGAAGGGGTTAATTTTACGGCAGGTTTGCCAATTGTGAGAACAAGCCCGGATCATGGAACAGCTTTTGATATTGCAGGTAAAAATAAAGCAGACGCTGCTTCCTTTACAGCAAGTATTTTTGAATGTGTAAGAATTATTCATGCTCGTGAAGGATATAGAGATATGCGCTTGAATCCATTAAAGAAAATGAGTGCGCGTATGTTTGCCAATGCCAAGGACGAAACACTAGAAGAGTCCGGCTACTAATTACCAGGCGTTTATTAAAAGGGACAGGTTGCGCTTAACTTTTCTAAATGATTTTTACCCCAAGTAGGCAATACTTGTTGTGGTGTTTGCTTATCTAATAATTGCTTGGCTTTTAATAGTATGGGTTTTGCCTTGTTGCAACCACCCCCAAATAATTTAGGAAGATTTAACGACAAACTTCCTTCCATGATATAGATACGTGGATTTGTTGGATTTAATTTCTTTGCCTTATTCAAAGGATCGTAAATATTTTTTTCATACGAAACCCACCTTAAAAAAGGATTCACTGCCATCTTCATGGTATATGCCATGGACAAAGCACATTCGTTTTCATCGTTATCTTCTATTTCGATTGACTTTTTAGCCCAATAAACCGCCTTGTCCGCATTTTCGTCTGCAAATTTTTTATTCTTCGCACTTAACCGCGCATAAATTAAGGAGAGGTAATAAGAAGAGATCCATTCTTTTTTAGCTGGCGTACTTTGCGCTAATTTTTCGAAAACGGAAGCCAAATTTGAATTTTCAAAATTATCACCTGTCATATTAAATTGAGCAACCGCATTAATAAGCTCCGTTTTTAATGTTGTATTTTGAGCATACGAAGGTGTAGCTAACAAAAATATAAGTACTGTGGTAAAACGCATGCCTGCAATTTAAAACATTGAATTTGAAAGTCCCTTATTTACAATATAATTTGTGTAAGTAATTTCTACAGTGCCTTTCTTGTTTTTCATTGCGTTTTGCTTTGCTGCTGCATCATCATCACCAAATTCTAAGGTTATTCCATTGGGAAGTTTATAATCCTTGGTATTAAAACTAAAAATAATTTTACTTGGCAGTCCCAAATCGGCATAGCTGCCATACTCCATGGTTATTTCATAGCTACCATTGTCCTTTGTGGTTGTAAATGTTTTATAAACCAATGCGGTGGATGGATCTATCCATAAGGTTGAAATCACCCAGTCTAATTTTTCATCCGATGGAACCAGCTTTACCACATTTAGCGCCTTCCCTTTAAATGGTTGCACCCCCATTGGTATTGCTATATATTGCTTTGTATTTAATAAAGAATTGATGGTCAGTGATACCCCGCCTTTTGGCAACAAAGAAATCCCTCCTTCCTTTTTAATTTTCAACAAATTTGGTTTTTTAAAATACACTTTTACTTTTCCTAAACTTGCTTTAATAAAAGAAACATTTGTTTTCATGGTACCTTCCGCAACATAGTCATTCACCAAGGCTAATTTTTGACTCACTTTTTCAATCAAAGGGTCGGTTTGTGCATGGGTTGCTTGAAAGCAAAAAAACAAAAGTATCGCAATGGCATATTTTTTTTTCATAGGTGTATTCTCTAAAATAATATTAACTTAAAATATCCTTTTTCTTGGTAATCAATACTGCCGCACTTACAAACAATACAATATGGGCAGACAATACCATCAAGGATGTTTTTATCTTCGCAACGTTCAAGATAGAACCAGTAATGGCTTCATTATTATCATTCACTTGAATATCAAAAAACTCTTTCCAATTGTTCATATGCGTGGTAAATAAATAAGGCTTTATGATAGAGAACAATGGGATGTTTAGGGTACTTAAAATGGTAAAAAACACTATGGCGCTCATGGTACCTACTATGGGTCCAATGGAATTATTTGCAATGCTTGACATTAAAAAACCTAAACTCGTAACCGTTAATAAAGAGAAGCTTGCGAAAACAAATGCACCTACATAACGCCAAAGCACATCATTTTTTTCAATTAGCACAACATAATTGGACTTCATTAAAAACAAATCATCTGTACCAAACACCCACATACTCACAAACAATGCTAAAAAGGCCAGCCATATTAACAATACAATGGTATAAATGCTTGCAGCTATAAACTTACCCAAAACCCATTGTGTTCTGGTAAAAGGAGTAGAAAACAATAATCTTAAAGTGCCCAAATTAGCCTCGCCCGACAGCATATCAGCGGCTATTAAGGCCACCAACAAAGGAACATGCACTAGCAAAAGTTGTAAAAGAATATAACAAATTAAATAGCCATTTAAAACATTCCCATCTACTGTTAAAGTGTCATTGATATCCTTCATTAAAAAATCCGAATAGGACTTCCCATCTATTTTTAAACCAAATTGAATAACAATAATTAAAGCGGCAATAGCGCCAAAAGCAATATAGGTTCTGGGGCGTCTAAAAATTTTATACAGCTCAAAGGATATAATTGACTTCATTAATTTGTATTTGAAGTGAGTTGTAAAAAATAATCTTCCAATGAATTTTTACTTTCTACATTAATTAAGCCAACTCCGGCATTTACCAAAAACTCATTTAACAATGGTATTTCAAAATGAGGGATGGATAAATAAATACCCTCCTGTCTTTTTAATAAATAGTTGCTAAAGCTACCCGAAAGTATAATTTGTAGGGCTTGTGGATCATTGGTCGTTTTAAGGTGAACGATCATTTTATTTGGATCTAATAAGGTTTGTATAGGACCCTCTGCCAATTTCTTTCCCTTATGTAATATTAAAATGTGTGAAGCCATTTGTTCTATTTCAGAAAGGATATGAGAAGAAACCAGTATTGTTTTTCCTTCCTCTTTTGCCAATCGCTGAATTAGGTTTCTAATATCTGAAATACCTTGAGGATCTAAGCCATTGGTTGGCTCATCTAAAATAATCAAAGACGGATTGTGTAATAATGCAATCCCAATGCCTAATCGCTGCTTCATACCTAATGAAAAGGTTTGCACCTTATCTTTTGCACGGTCCTGCAGTCCTACTTTAATAAGGGTTTCTTCTATAGTAGCAGGTGTGATTTTCTTACTTCTTAATTTGGCAAACAATTGCAAATGCTCCTTGGCCGATAAATAAGGATATAAATCGGGCCTTTCAATAATAGCACCTATCTCCTCCAATACTTTATTACGATTGGATTGAATGGTATGGCCAAATATTTCAATACTACCACTGGTAGGATGTATAAGCGACAATAACATGCGAATGGTGGTACTTTTCCCAGATCCATTTTGACCCAAAAAGCCATATACCTGACCAGCTTGTACTTCAAAACTAAGTCCATCTACTGCCTTCAGGGAGCCAAAATGCTTGCTTACATTATTTACTTGTATCACCGACATACCTTAATAACAAAAAACCCCGAACTAAGTTCGGGGTTTTTATCAAATATAGTTTTGTTCTATTTGTATTGAGGGATTAAGCTATTCGCTAAATCAACCATTTGTTTAATACCGTCTTCAGGTAAGTTGCCTTTTTTGAATTCAGCTAAAACATTGGGCAACTTGTTGCTCATTTCTAACAAGAAGTGTGCTTCAAATTCTTTTACATTTTTAACAGCAACGTCTTTTAATAAACCTTGCGTTCCTAAGTAAATAATTGCTACTTGTTTTTCCACTGTAAATGGAGTGTACTGCGCTTGTTTTAATATTTCTACGTTTCTTGCACCTTTGTCAATTACGTTCTTAGTAGCTGGATCCAAGTCACCACCAAATTTAGAGAAGGCCTCTAACTCACGGTATAAGGCTTGGTCTAATTTCAAAGTACCAGATACTTTTTTCATGGACTTAATTTGCGCGTTACCACCCACACGACTTACAGAGATACCTACGTTAATTGCTGGACGAATACCTGCGTTGAACAAGTTACCTTCTAAGAAGATTTGACCGTCGGTAATAGAAATTACGTTGGTAGGAATGTATGCAGATACGTCACCTGCTTGTGTTTCA
>CANHIR010000015.1 GCA_947461015.1 Bacteroidota bacterium
AATTTAGTCACTTGGTTGTCGGCAAAATTGTTCAAAATGGAGAAAAATGAAAATTATTTTTCCTGCAAAGGGGAAGATAATTTTGAAATAAGGTGGCATTTAGCCACCCCAGAAAACTTTTTTTGGAAAGATTTTACCCTTTCTTGTGATCCGGACTTCTTAAACGCCTGGGAAAAGCTACCCAATTTTAAAATGGAAGCCTTCACTAGTGAATTATCCATCTTTGAGCAGGTTGGTGTACATTTTATTCCTGCTCCACAACGAGAACGACCATCAATTATTGCACACGCCACTTCAAAACCATTAAGTAAGACCATTGAGCCCTCCGACATCAAAGGAATCATTCATTCCCATAGTACTTGGAGTGACGGCATACACACCATTGAACAAATGGCATTGGCTGCAAAGGAACAGGGCTTTGAGTATTTAGTAATTAGTGACCATAGTAAGTCGGCATTTTATGCCAATGGTTTACAAGCCGACAGAATCCTAGCACAACATAAAGAAATAGATGCCCTTAATAAAAAACTAGCCCCTTTTGTCATATTTAAAAGCATTGAGTCTGATATTTTAAATGACGGTAGCTTGGATTATCCCGATGAAGTATTGGCCAGTTTTGATATTGTAATTGCATCCGTACATTCTAATTTAAAAATGACTGAGGAAAAAGCAATGATGCGTTTATTAAATGCAATTAGTAATCCATATACAAGCATTTTAGGGCACCCTACAGGCCGCTTATTACTTAGCCGCAAAGGTTATCCCGTAAATCATGATGAAATCATAGAAGCCTGCGCAGCCCATAATGTGGTGATTGAATTAAATGCCCACCCACGCAGGTTGGACATGGACTGGCGATATATTCAAAAAGCGATGGATAATGATGTACTCATTTCCATTGATCCCGACGCACATGCCATCGAAGGATTTGCCGATTGTAAGTACGGCGTTCTCGTTGCGCAAAAAGCAGGGCTTACAAGTGCGCATAACTTAAGCAGTTTTAGTTTATCCGAAATGATGGAGTTTATAGCGTACCAACACGAAAAAAGACAATAGCTTACGCTTCCTTAACATACACAAAAAAGTCGCCAGGCAATAACTCAAAGGAGACGCTGTTATTAAAATTAAATGTGAGGCCCGAAAATACATTTTGGAATGAACCATTTAGTTTTTCATGCGCTATCTGAACCTTATGGTGCTTATTGGATAAATTCAACAGTACAAAAACTGTAGAAGTTGCATCTTGTCTTAGATAAGCCATCACCCCATCTGTATCCACCGGTAAATTAAAAGTGTCCCCACTTATAATGGAAGTATGCGTTTTACGAAGTTTACTAAGGGTTTTATAAAAATCATGCAGCGCAGGCTGCTCCACCCAATCAATTTGATCCTTATCAAAAAATTTAAGTCGCTTAAGATTTGGCAATTCCTGTCCACTATAAATTAAGGGGATCCCTTTCCAAGTTTGCGTAAATATAGCCCAAGCTTTTGCAGCAGCTCCGTACTTTTCATATTCTGTGCCATTCCAACTATTCTCATCATGGTTGGCTGTAAATAATAACTTAGTAGCTCCTGCAGGATATTGGGAATATTCATGCAAAACATGATACACTTCGTTTATTTTTACTTCCCCTTTTGCTAATTTTTCCGAAACATGCATAAGTGACCATGCATAGCTGGTATCAAAAACTTCATGATACTTTACTTCCTCACATTCGGCCAACCAATAGCTGTGTTTAATATTATCAACAGCTT
Source organism: Bacteroidota bacterium (assembly GCA_947461015.1). Lineage (GTDB taxonomy): Bacteria > Bacteroidota > Bacteroidia > Chitinophagales > Chitinophagaceae > Sediminibacterium. Next base: position 1,756 of record CANHIR010000015.1, read on the forward strand.
TACGTGCATCCTTCCAAAAATCCAGTGGTACCAAATGGGCCATATCACATCTAAACCCGTCAATTTTTATATCACGCACCCAATATTGCATCGCGCCAATTAAAGCATTGCGCATTTCGGCATTACTAAAATTTAAATCAACCACATCATCCCAACCATTGCGTTCTGTAAATTCACCTTGATCATTGCGCGCAAACCAATCGGGATGCAGTTCCATCCATTCGTGTCCACGTCCAGTGTGATTAGATACCCAGTCAATAATTACTTTCATCCCTAATAAATGAGCTTGCTCCACTAAGTTTGTAAAATCTAAAATGGTGCCGAATTCTGGATTCACTTTTGTATAACTACTGCACGCATAATAACTTCCTAAACTTCCTTTTCTCACTTTTTCACTAATACTAGTAATGGGCATAAACCATAAAATGTCCACCCCCATTTCTTTTAGCCTAGGTAAATGTTTTTGAAATGCAAGAAAAGTACCTTCGGGAGTGTATTGTCTAATATTCACTTCATAAATCGTGGCATCCTTTGCCCAGTTGACCATCTTGAAATTAGCATCCATTGTTCTCTTATTTTTTATCCTAATTTTATTATCTTGTACAATACTATGAGTGAATCACAACCTAAATTAGAACGCAAATTAAGCCTTTTACACGCAACCGCCATTAATATGATTGATATGGTAGGTATAGGCCCCTTCATGGTTTTAAGTCTGGTTGCGGGAAAGATGGGAGGCCCCTATTTTTTATATGCATGGATTGCAGGTGCTATCCTTTCTTTTTTAGATGCAATGGTTTGGAGTCAACTAGGAGCTGCATTTCCAAAGGCAGGTGGAAGTTTTAATTTTCTTAATGAAGGATATGGTGGGAAGGCGGGCAAAATTCTTTCCTTTTTATTTGTTTGGCAAACCATGATTCAAGCCCCATTGGTAATAGCCTCTGCAGCCATTGGATTTTCTGCTTATGCAGAATATATTTTTCACTTTAATAATATTTGGCTAGAAAAGGCATTAAGTGGCGCTGTTGTTATCATGGTAATAGCTTTGTTGTATAGGAAAGTAGCATCCATCGGAAAGATATCTGTAGCCCTTTGGGTGATTGTACTGGGTACTATTTTTTGGATCATTGGAGGAGGTATAGCACATGGACATTTCCTAGAGCCCATAAAACATATCAATGATGGTCTAATCGTAAATGATATATTTAGCTTAAAAAATGGATTTTTTGCAGCACTTGGTTTTGCAAGTGTTAAAACAATTTATTCCTATTTAGGATATTATAATGTTTGTCACCTTGGTGGAGAAATAAAAAATCCAAGCAAGAATATTCCAAGAAGTATGTTTATCTCAATTGCAGGAATTGCAATTTTATATCTAGCAATGAATATAAGTGTGTCCAGTGTATTGCCTTTTGAAGAATTAACAAAACAAATTGAAACACCTTCTGGATTAGAATATAATAAATATGTAGTAAGTTCATTTATTGAAACTCTTTATGGTCATAAAGCTGGCATCATTGTCACCATACTTATTTTGATTGTTGCTTTTTCTTCGGTGTTTTCTGCAACCTTGGGCTATAGCCGTATTCCCTACGCTGCAGCACAAAATAAAAACTTCTTCCCTTACTTTGCGACCCTACATCCTACTTTAAAATTCCCACATCGCTCCTTATTAGTGCTTGGTGGAATTGCTTTTGTTTTTAGTTTATTATTTAGATTAGAAACTGTGATTGGAGGTATCATTGCCATGCGCATTATTATACAATTTATTGGACAAGCCATTGGATTGTTAATACTTCATAAAAGAAAAGGGAAGGCATTTTTCCCATGGAGAATGCCACTTTACCCATTGCCCTTACTATTAGCCATTTCAATTTGGGGCGCTATTTTTTATTCTACTGGAAAAATTATGATGATTAGTAGTATAGTAGTAATTTCTGTAGGCTTAATCGCATATTTTGTTGCTCGCAAAATGAAATGGATTGGCGAGGAGCCTACTACTGAAATAACAGATGCTAAAGCGTAATAAATTATTTGCTCTTAGTTCCCATCGTACTTATTAGCAAGCCAATTATTAATCCTAGGATGAGTCCAATTTTTACATTCTTAATTAACCAACCTAGGCCAATACCAAGCATTAGCAATGTGAGGATACTTACATTTCTTCTCATGATTAATGTTTTGGTAAGGAAATGATATTTGCTAATAACTTATACGCACCAGGGTTTCCAGCAGGCAATTGTCTAAATAAGACCAAACTCAAATAAACCATATTCCCTTTGCCATAAGGGGCAATTAATAAACTTCCATTGCTTGGCGCTTCCCCTTTGTCATTCATGGTAAGCGGTGTTTCAAAATGGCTATCAAAATTATCAGACTGATAAGTGCTTCTCTCCTGCACCCAATTTTCAAAATCAGAAGCGGATATTTTATTCGGATAATTTAAAACGGAATGTGCTGGTAAAGTAAATGTTACAGGTACATTTTCTTGTGTAACACGTTTACCGGAATTTACACTAAACTTATAGGGTCCCACTTTCACCGGTTTTATCCCTACTTGATTACTTTTTAAATACTGTACCACCAAGTTGCCACCTTGTTCAATATAAGCGTTGAAAATATTGTTCTGCTCTGTTAAATATGTAAACATATTATAAGCACGGATACCAATTACAATGGCATCATATTGCTTTAAATTTTCCAAGCTAATATCCGACTCCGTTAAATGGGTAACTGTTGCACCTAATTCAACAAGCGCCTCAGGGATTTTATCACCTGCTCCGTCTATGTATCCAATATGCTTAGCTTTATTTGAAACAGCTACTGGCACAATTTTTACGGAAGCATCAGGAATATAAGTAATGGTAGGAATATGATCGTATGGAATAGATTTAGCAAAAATGGAAAATATGGCTTCTGGGTATTTATTTGAACTATATTTTTCTTCATAATGCGCTGTTTGCCCTTTTCTGTCCTTCGTTTGGCGAGATAAGGTTACAGAATCTCCCGGTGCAACTAAATAAACTTCCTTACTATATTTCACTTCAATATTTGGCACCACCGCTATAGGTTGGTAAACATCTCCTTTGGTTGGATCGGTGTATTTATATTGAACGGGAACTTTAAAAGTAAACACTTGCTTTTCTATTTCCAATTGCACTGTTCCTTCAAATTCAGGATCGTTTTCGGACTTGCCAATCAACATTTGATCCTTTACTACAAACATCCCCTCTGTCTTTGGATACTTTAACCAATAAGGCTGTGAAAGTTCTTTGTCTTCAGGTACTTTTAGGGTATATGTAAATTCAGTATTTTGATTATTAATTAATGGTTTATTAAATACCGAATCCTTGGAAGGAAATTGCATAGATAATAAAGATGCACTGGTATTGGATCTTTGATTCAGTATAAATTGAACCGGTATTGCATCTCCAACAACTACTTGTTGCTGTTGTGTTGTTGCTTCTATAAAAATTCCTGCACAAGCTTTTATAATTTCTTGTACTTGATTTAACTTATAACTTTTCCAATTAGATGAAGGCAAACGATTAATTTGTTGATACAATTTTACCAAAGCAGGAACTGATGCCGCAGGGTTATTAATATTATAGCTTGTCAAAATTTTATCTATCGAAATTTCAATTGGAGCTGCTTGTAAGCGCGCCCAACTCGTATTCACACCATCCATAATGTCATTTTTTGCAGAATCCCCTCCCGTTAATTCAAAGAATTCATAACTGGCTCCTCTGCGTCTTGGACGGCCTTCCCCCTGACTCTTGTGCATAGTCCTTGCTTCCGCACCTATCTCTCCATAACTTTTTCCAATCACTGGATTGTATCCGCCCACTTCTACCTTTAATTGATTGTTGCTTGTGGTATTTACCGAGCCAAAATTAAATGTGTTCCATAAAATTCTTTTGGCCTTCCAAGTGCTTACACCATATGCAAACTGCTCTGGGAATTTAGTTGGATCCGCAGCAGCTACATAAGCTTCATTGGCTATAATAGCCGAAGCGGAATGGTGTCCATGTCCTGCGCGTGCGTCCCCAGGGAAACGCGTAATAATAATATCGGGTTGAAATTTTCGGATAATCCAAACAGCATCACTTAATACTTTTTCGTGATCCCAAATTTGCAGGGCTTCTTCCGAGGATTTACTAAAACCAAATTCATAAGCCCTAGAAAAATATTGCTCAGCACCGTCAATGCGACGGGCAGCCAATAATTCTTGTGAACGAATCATCCCAAGCTCAATGCCTTGTTCCTTTCCAATTAAATTTTGACCCCCATCTCCTCTGGTTAAACTTAAATATGCAGTACGTAAATTTCTCTCCTTTGTTAAATAAGGTAAGAAGGAATTGTTCTCATCGTCCGGGTGAGCAGCAAAATACAGAACACTCCCCACTGTTTTAAGCCCTTTAATCTGTGCTAAAATTTCGGCACTATTTTTTTGTGCAATTGCATGAAAATGCAATGCAACAAATGCAACGATAAAAACAAATAATTTACGCATACTCGCTAATTCAAATAATTTATTTGCCATTAAAAAATAAAGCATTTGACAAAATCAACTTACCCCCTTCCCAGAAATTTCTAAAAATTGGGTCATCCGCCATGAAAATTAATTTGCCAGCACCTATTTCTTTCACACCAATCACAACACCTTCTTTTAATGCAGCTTTTGCTTTCACACCTGCAAAACCTGCTACGTGACTATCTTCTTTAATCACTCCTACATTCCAGTAATCACTACTTGGCTCATAGGTAACAATATCTTGCTTTAAATCATAGTATATCCCTGCTGTTCCAAAACCAACTGGATGTGTGTGGTCCATGTAAACTTTATAAATAGCGCCTGGTATAGAGCTTTTTAAATAATCGGTAACCGATTCCCCATATTTAGCAACATTATCAACTCCCAACTTTTCGCTTTTTGGCAATTCTTTAATTTTAATACCCCATTCGGTATTAGTAGCCAATTGTTGTACAGCACTTTCAAAAGCAATTAATATGCCTCCTTTTTTCACAAAAGCTTGTAATTTATCCGATACCGCTTTGCTTGCTAATTCTTTATAAGAACCCTCTGGTGCAATGATAACATCATACTTGCTTATGTCAATTCTATTAAAGAAACTATAATTTAACTGAGTTATTGGATAATTTAATTGTTGATCAAAGAAGTTCCATACTTCACCAGCAGCTAAGGCAGAAACATTGTCGCCTGTTAATAAAGCTACTTTTGGTGCATGACTTATATTTTTAACATCCGGTGAACCAAAGTCTGCTCCTTTTTCTACCCATCCCGAAGCTATAGGAATGGCTTCAATATTTGCTGCATCACAAATTGCTTTTGTATCTGTTGCCCAATTCGCCTGATTGCTTGTTTTTAGTACAATTAACGTACCAGGATCATATTGTTTACCTCCTGCCATAAATGGCTTTTCTGCATACCTTACTTTAATATTTTTTTGTAAAATAGCTGCTAACACTTTTGCTGAAGCAAATGAATTATATGGAATTAAATACCCATAATTAGACGACGCCGTTGCCGCCGCTTTTACTTCAAATCCTGCCTGAATATTTAATTGCTCTTTAGATGCGAATCCATGCACCCCATATACATAAGGCAAAGACCAAGCTGTTATGTCATAAGTATTGGAGTCATTTACTTGTGTTACAGGCTCTAATAAAACACGTGCCAATACCCCATGATCTTGTGCCACGTTTACTGCTAATGTATAGCCATCATTTATAAAAACACCTTCTTTTTTGGTCGCATAATCATATCCCTTGAAGCTTCCATTAAAAGCGCCATATTTAATATTATTTTTCTTTAACAAATTGGCTAAAGACAATAAAGCATTTGGATTTTTAGCAGTCATCACAAAGGTCTTATAAGTAGAAGCTGTGCCAGCGCGACTATTGTCGTAATATTTTTTAAACTCTTTTAATAAATTTTCCCTATTTGCTGCACTAATTTCAATGGTAGACAACCCCGTCGTATAGTGGTGTGTAGCTCTTGCAACTAAAGTGAGTGTATCCTCGTCTTCGTTTTGAACACCTAACCCTGCACTTATCCCACCTTGTTCATATGTCATGCCAATTGCACCATTATACATTGGATAGCTGTCACCATAAGAAGGATACAACATATCAAATCGCTCTTTGGTAAAAAATAACCAATTATTTTGGTCAAAATATTTTGCATTGTTTTTCCCTATTTGAACTTGAAATTCTTTCTGCCAACTTGAAATTGCATCATGAATTGGTTCCGAAGTTGGCGTAAAAAAATAAGGTTGATTATAACTTTGCTCATGGAAGTCAACAACCACCTGAGGGTACCATTGTTGATAGAAGGCAACTCTTTGTTTGCTCTCAACTTGTGTTTGCCAAGCCCAGTCTCTATTTAAATCAAAATTATAATGATTGCTTCTGCCAGCAGGCCATGGTTCCATATGTTCTCTTGCGTAGGGGTCTGCATTGTAGTTTGAACCCACTGCATTATTGTACCAATTCACATAACGGTCACGACCATCTGGATTAATACAAGGATCAATAATCACAATCGTACTTTTTAACCATTCTTTTGTTTTTGTATTTGTAGGATCAACTAAAGCAAATAAAGTTAACATGGCTGCTTCGGATGAAGCCGGTTCATTGCCGTGAACATTGTAGCTTAGCCATACAATTGTAGGTTGATTTAAATCCGTTACTGAACCATTCGTTAAACCCGTATTGTGCTTTCTTATTTCTTCCAGCTTTGCTATGTTTTCTGGTAGTCCAATGGCAGCAACTAATAATTCACGTCCTTCGTTTGTTTTACCATAAGACATAATTTTAACCATCTCAGGTTTTGCTTGTGCTATTGCATTAAAATAGCTTACAATTTGATGATGTCTTGTAAACTTCGTTCCCACTTCATAACCTAAATAATTGGCAGGACTTGGTACTGTTTGTGCATTTAACACAAATGCTGAAAAAATAAAAAACAAAGCACTCAATGGCTTCAAAAAACGACTTCGCATAGTATAAATTTTGGGTACAAAATTGGTGTTTATAGACCTTAAAAATAAGCATAATTAGGCTTAAATAAAGGATTGATCCCTATAGTTTTACACAAGTGGTATGGCCTATTTTGTTGAATACTAAATAATTAAGTAATTTAACGTTCTAATTTTAGCAAAATGAAAATGAACAAATCAAAGCTCCTGGCGCTTTCAATTACTTTGGGGAATTTAGGTATTTGCTTTTTAAGCAACGCCCAATCTTTTTTAAAGACCCATCCATCCATAAACCCTTATCATTACCAAGTAGTTAAAGAAGCATCCTTTAGCAAGGGTGCGGTAACCTCTGCACACCCGCTAGCCAGTATGGTTGGGGCTGCGATTATGCAAGAAGGCGGAAATGCATTTGATGCTGCTATTGCAACGCAATTCTCTTTAGCAGTAGTATTTCCAGGTGCTGGTAACATTGGTGGAGGTGGATTTATGCTTGCAAGAAAAACAAATGGAGAATTAATTGGCATTGATTATAGAGAAGCGGCTCCTGGAAAAGCAACAAGAGATATGTATTTAGATGAAAATGGGAATCCAATAAAGAGCATGTCACTTGATGGAGCATCCGCTTCTGGTATTCCAGGTAGTGTTGCAGGCATGATTGCTACTCATGCATATGCAAAACTTTCTTTAGCCGCATTAATTGAGCCTGCTATTGAATTTGCAGAATATGGTTTTGTGATTACCGAAAGAGAAGCAAAAGGATTGAATGCTGAAAAAGCCAATTTTTTAAAGAACAGTTCCGCTCCAAGTGCCTTTACAAAAAAAGAATGGAAAGCTGGAGATACCTTATATCAGCCTGAATTAGCGGCCACTTTAAAACGAATTCAGCAAAAAGGATTGGCTGGATTTTATGAAGGAGAAACTGCTGATTATATCGTAAATGAAATGAAACACTCAGCAGGCATCATTTCAAAAGAAGATTTAAAAAACTATCGCCCAAAATTTAGAAAGCCTATTGAATTTGATTATAGAGGACACCATGTTATTAGTTTCGCTCCCCCTTCAAGTGGAGGTATCATTATTGCGCAAATGTTAAAAATGATCCAACCCTATAACGTTGAAAAAATGGGATTAAATACCGAAGCGTCTGTGAGCCTTATGGTAGAAGCTCAAAGAAGAGCATACGCAGACAGAGCTGAACACATGGGTGATCCCGATTATTGGAAAGTGCCAACCGACACCCTAATAAGTGATGGTTATGCAAAAGAACGCATGAAAGATTATCAACCTGGCGTAGTAGGAAGCAGTAAAATTACCAAGGCTGGATTAGTGCATGAAAGTGAGCAAACAACTCATTTTAGTGTAATTGATGCGGAGGGCAACATGGTAGCCATTACTACTACCCTAAATGACACATACGGCAATAAAACCATTGTAGCAGGAGCTGGCTTTTTATTGAATAATGAAATGGACGATTTTAGTGTTAAACCAGGCGTACCCAATATGTATGGTGCTTTGGGTGGTGAGGCAAATTCAATCGTACCTGGTAAAAGAATGTTAAGTTCAATGACACCCACTTTAGTTACTTTAAATGGGAAACCCTATATAAGCATAGGAACACCTGGTGGCACAACGATCCCTAATCAAGTTTATGAAGGTTTAGTGAATATCATTGATCACAAAATGAGCTTGAAAGAAGCCATAGATGCTCCTCGTTTTCATCACCAATGGATTCCAGATCAGGTTGGTGTTGAAACTGACTTCCCAGAAGAAACAATGAATGCATTAAAAGCAAACGGATATACAATCATAAGAAGAGGAAGATTTGGCAGAATGGATGGAGTTCAAATTCTACAAGATGGCAAAAGAAATGCCGTGGGAGATAAGCGTGGGGACGACAGCGTAGCGGGATATTAATGAAAAATGTATTTTATCATACTATTTATCAAAGGCCTCCTAATACGAGGCCTTTGATTTTCAATACATTAGACTGCAACTTTATCCCAAATATTCGGTAGCATTTTTGTATTTTTACAAAAACCATTTTCTTGTTTAAAAAGAAGTTTTTCTTACTCAGAATAATACTAGCTACCCTAATTGGTTTAATCTTGTTAGGCTATGTGTTATTATTACTTCCCAGCGTACAAAATTATTTAGGTCAAATTGTTGCAAAACGAATTTCTAAAGCAATTGGAACTGAAGTAAAAGTTGGAAGAGTGGGTTTCTCCTTATTTGATAAATTAGATGTTGAAGATGTACTTATCAAAGATCAAAATAAGGATACTCTATTATATGCAAAATCATTTAAACTACGTATTAGTGATTTGTTTTTTTCTTCAAATGACCCAACCATTAAATATATTGGATTAGAAAAAGCAAAAATATTTTTAACCAGGTCAACTGAAACATGGAACTATCAATTTATAGTAGACTATCTAAATAAAGATTCAAAAGCAAATACACCTAGCAAAAATTTTGATTTAAAAAAAATAGACCTTACAAATATTGAAATTATTCAAAATGACAAATGGCTAGGTAAAAAATCGAGCATTGTGGCCGATAATATCTTGGTTAATATAAAATCTAGTACTGGAGCACAATTATCTATTGATCAAATCACTGTCAACAAGCCTTTCTTTACTTTTCAAAATACAAATGCAATAAAGTCTAAAATACAATCAGACTCAAATTTGCTAACTACACAGCATGCTGCAAAACTTGAAAACGCTAAAAACATTTCAATTAATGAACTTAAGATAATTAATGGGAAAATTTGGATAGAAGATGGCAATGCTGTTCCTTTTGAATTCTTTGACGTTGCGCATATTAGAATGGATGCATTAAATGCTACCATAAATAACATTTCTAAAGTAAAGGATACCATTAAAGCAAACGTAAGTGCATTGGCATTGAAGGAACGATCAGGACTGGAAATAAAAAAGCTAACTACCCTATTTAAATTTACTTCAACAATAATGGAGTTTGATCAATTGAATGTAAAGACCAATAAAAGTAATTTTGGACCTTATTTTGCAATGGAGTTCACAAATTTTGAGGAGGACTTTAATCATTACCTGAGTAAGGTAAATATGAAAGCAAAATTAAAAGATGTAATCATTCATACAGACGACATAGCCTATTTTGCGCCAACATTGAAAAATTTACATCAAAAGATTAATATAAGTAGCGAGTTTACAGGAACAGTAGATAATTTTGATGCAAACAATTTAACGGCTCAATACAATAAATCATTTGTGAGTGGCAGTTTGTCTATGCAGGATGTCCCTGATATGGGAAATGCACAAATTCATTTTAAAAATGTAACGGCGAAAACAAATTACAAGGATTTAAGTACCTGGATTCCAAACTTAAAAAGCATAAAAGAATTCCCATTTGACGCTTTAGGTGAAATGATATTCAAAGGAGATTTTAAAGGAAGTATTTATGATTTTGAGACAAAGGGTTCAGTAAGTACAAAAATTGGACTTGCTGAGACAAAAATAAGATTGCAATTTCCAGAAAATAGCGAGCCAAAATATATTGGATCATTAAATACCTATCATTTTAATGTAGGAAAGCTTTTGAATATTGAATCACTTGGGGTAGTAAATTTTAAAGGGAAAATAGAAGGCAGTTCTTTTCAAATAGAAAAAATTAAAACACAAATTGAAGGCAATATAGATTCTATTGAATTTAATAAATATAAATACACCAATATCAATACCAATGGGCTTCTTCAAAAAGGATACTTCAATGGGACATTAAGAATAAAAGATCCTAATATTAATTTCATTAGTAATATTGAATTAGATTTAAATAATAATATCCCAAAATACAATGCAGTTGGTGACCTATTAAATGCAAACCTTAAACAACTTAATATCACAAATAATGATATTAAGTTAACTGGATTATTGGATATTAATTTTGAAGGTAATAACATTGACAATTTCACTGGATTTGCAAAATTTTTTAATGGTAAACTAAAAGGAGAATCGTCAAGTGTAAGTTTTGATTCATTAAAACTAGAATCTAGTACAATAAATGGGATAAAGAATATTAATTTATCCAGCGATGAGATTCAGGCGAAAATAAAAGGAAAATTTAATATTAAACATTTGCCTTCGAGTGTTCAATATTTTATGCAAAAGTATTTCCCTACTTATATTTCAGCACCAAAATTAACTCCCGAAAATCAACAATTTAATGTTGCACTAACTACTAACTTTATTGAACCCTACATTAAAATATTCAATAAAGACATTGCTGGATTTAATAACATAAATATAGATGGAAGCATAAATACGAGTAAACAAAATATTTCAATAAATGGCAAAATACCATTTGCTAGTTTTAAATACAAATGGGCCGACTATGCTATCAGTAATGGCATTTTTACTGGGAATGGGAACATAGACTCTTTGCGGTTATCGCTTTCTTCAAGTCAATTTAATTTAACTGATAGTTTGTACTTTAAAAACACAACTGTTCAAATTAATACAAGCAAAGATGTTTCTCAATTTACACTAGACGCAGCTAGTGAATCCGCTATTGAGCAACTAGCCCTTAAAGGAAATATTCAAACATTTAATGACGGACTTTCAATTAACTGGATGCCCTCCTATTTTGTATTGAACCATAAAAGATGGGATATTCAAAAATATGGTATCCTTAATTTAAGAGAAAGTAATACAAGTGCAAATAATTTAAAAATAACACAAGGCATTCAGGAGTTTACTATTTCAAATTCGGAAAATGAAAAAAATGCATTGCAGCTTGAACTTAAAAATATCATACTAGGCGATTTTACAAAAATCCTATTTACCAATCCAAGGCTAGAGGGAATTACGAATGGGAAAGTCCAGTTAAAAAACATTTTACAGGATTTTGAAATGAACGCAAACTTGGCAATCAATCAATTTGCATTTAACGAAGACTCCATTGGTAAATTAGCATTAAAAACGTCCTACCAATCCTCTAAAAAAATAATTCCTTTTGAATTTACCAGCCCCAATTCAACCTACAACCTATCAGGAAAGGGTGCCTATAATTTAGCTGACAGTTTAAATCCATTGGACGCAACACTTACCCTTTCCCATTCTAAATTTGGGTTGGTACAGCAATTTATTGGAACCGTTTTAACAAATTTAGAAGGACGCGCCACGGGTAGTATTCATTTTGCAGGAAGAATTGAAAACCCCTACTTAACGGGTACGGCCAGCCTTGAGCAGGCTTCTTTTGTGGTGGATTACACTAAGGTGAAATACAACATAGATGAAGGTGCTAGTATACAGTTTAACAATGAAGGAATTGACTTTGGCAATATCTCTTTAAGTGATGAGATGAATAGAAAGGCAACTTTTAAGGGCAAAATTTTAAATCAAGGATTCAAGCACCTTGAATATGATATGGAAATGAGTAGTCCTAAAATTGAACTATTAAATACCGACGTTCTAGACAACTCAAACTTTTATGGAAAGGCCATTGGGAAAGCCTCTATGACCATTAAAGGGCCGGAAGAAAATATTAAAATGAGCATAAACGCCGATGTAAATGATAGCTCCCACATTTACCTGCCCAACACGACTAGTAAAGAAAGTGGTAAATCCGAATTTATCGTATTTAAAAAATATGGCAAGGCAGCAGTAAAGAATGCCGACATTCCTACCTATAACCTTGTGGTAGATTTGGAGGTAACTGCAAACAATAAAACACAGATTGATGTAATCATGGATGAACTTACTGGTGAAGTAATTAAAGGTATAGGAAATGGTAGGATAAAAATAAGGGCTGGAAATATTGAACCATTAAGCATAAGAGGTAAGTATAATATTGAATCGGGTAAATATGATTTTAATTTTCAATCATTTATTAAAAAACCATTTGAGTTAATTCCAGAAGCAGGCAATTTTATTGAATGGACAGGGAATCCCTACGAAGCCGATATTCATATTGATGCACGATATACCGCTGAGCGTGTGAGTTTAAATGAATTAGTGGGTTCAAATAATTTTAGCAATGCAGTTAAAGGTTATCGAGGCAGCGTATATGTAATTGCTGCATTAAGAAATAAATTATCTCAACCAGAAATTAAATTCTCTTTGGCTTTCCCACAAGGAAATCCAATTAGTTCAGACAATGAATTTTCTCAATTCATTACCCGTTTAGAAAGAGACGATAATGAGATTTTGAAACAAGTCTCCTTCTTAATTGTATTTAATTCATTTGCCCCAGTTGGATTTAATACAGGTAACAATAACAACGCATACACTGTAACAGCTATTGGTATTAATACCATCTCGCAAGTGGTTACAAAGCAATTAAATAAATCTATCACCAATATCATAAATAAAGCAACTGGAGATAAAAGTCTTCGTTTTGACCTAGGCTCTTCGGTATACAATAGTGGTAATTTACTAGACCCAACAGGAGCAGGTATTGCTATCAATTCAAATAAAATTGATAGAACAAGGGTGAACTTAAAGTTAGGCCGTAGCTTTTTTAACGATAAAATAATTGTGAATGTAGGAGGCGACTTAGACTTTAATGTGCGCAATACCAGCGCCATTCAAAATAGTGATTTTCAATGGCTACCCGATGTAAATATTGAATTTATTATTTCAAAGGATCGAAAATTAAGGGCTATCGTTTTTAATCGCAACAGTTTAGATATAAATGGCGGAAGTTTAGGAAAAAGGAATAGACAAGGCGTAAGTATATCTTACCGTAAGGATTTTGATGAAATTATTTGGTAATCAAAATGGAGGAAGGCATTTTCTTGCAGTTCAATAATCTGTATACATAAAAATTTCTTAGCAATACATCCTTGCTCATAATTGGTATCGTATCAGGCTCCGATATTTTTTCGAAATATTCACTATACAATAATTTGGGATCAACAGGCAAATTTGAAGGAACTATATAATAGGCATTATCCCCTATTTTTAAGCCGGGGGTATCCCGATTAAGCCAAGCAAACTTATGTACATCCTCTAGTTGGCCAATGGCGATAACATTCATTTTAAGCGGCCTAGCTGTGTAAAATAGTATATGGCCGCCTGGAAACCATTTATGCACCACAATGGGCGCATTTGGCTTCATGATCCCTTTTGACTTGTCTTTTTGAACCATCATTTCAAACCCAATTGTAAACTGCTCCCAACCCGTTAAATCATTTATTGGATTGTACTCGCCCAGGTTCTCTTTTTTTGTTGAACCAATTTGTTTGGGAAATACATAAATCAATAATAAAACACCTAAAATTAATGTAATTAAAAGACCGGTTGCATATTTAAGCAAATTAGGCAATGCATGATGTTTATTTTTCCGATGGAGGTATTCACTCCAATACACCCCACTTATCAAAAACAAAGATATGTAGGCAGGGCCTGTCCAATGAGGAAGCGTTGGATTAAACAAGGAAAGTCCCCAAAATGTAAATAATAAAGGAAGGCTAAGCCATAATAATAATTTTAAACTAACGAAGGAAGTTCCCCCATTTTGAAATGCAAGTTTTAGATGCTTAAAATTAAATAGTGCAATAAAAACAGACAAGTATACTAAGGGATTTTGATATATGACTTCCCCCACAATTTGCTGCATAAAACTATCCCATAAAATACCCGTATGCATTACCCTTTTGGAATGGTATTGGTAGGTAATAAAGTGATTTTGAATATTCCAATATAAAATTGGAAACACACAAATAACGGTTACCAAAATAGATAAATACAAATTTCTTTTTTGCAGGGTCTTTGTTTGATGAAACAATATAAAAGCACCAAACCCAATCCATAAATACAGGCCATGCACTTTACTTAAGGTTGCTAAACCAATGTATAAACCTAATAAAACCCAATCTTTTAAATTAAAACGACCAGGGTTAACAACAAAATTAACCATCCAATAAATACTCAGTGTAAAAAATAACAATTGTGGGCTGTCTGGCAATACAAATAAACCAGCAATAATGGATGTATAAATAGAAATACTATACATCCATGCAGCAATATACCCTGCTCGTTCGTCTTTTAATAAGCTGCCTGTTTTAAAAATAGTCCAAGTAGCCAATCCTGCACAAATAATGCTTCCCAAACGCATGGACAAAGTGGAAACCCAAAGTAAGTTTAAACTTGTTAAACGCATCATCCAACCCACCATTCCAGGGTGATCAAAATGATTCCAATCTGGTTGAACAGCATACGTGTAATAATACACTTCGTCGTTGCCCAACTCTATAAAAAAAGATAAAAATATTTTAAGAACAATAACAATCCCAATTAACCACCAAACTTTTTTCTGATATGGCGCAGCAGATGTTAACATCGTAAAATGAAATTAATTATTTAGCATTGCTTACAAACCATTCTGTAGCCAATGTATATCCTTTTAAACCCAAGCCCACAATACTTCCTACAGCTTTAGCTGTAACATGTGATATTTTTCTAAAATCCTCTCTTGCGTGTACATTGCTAATATGTACTTCAATCACCGGCACATTAATAGCAGCAATGGCATCGCCAATAGCAATTGAAGTATGCGTATATGCAGCCGGATTTATTATAATTCCATCTTGTTCAAAACCATATTTTTGAATGGCATCCACCAACTCCCCTTCCACATTGGACTGGAAATAAGTAAAATTAACTTGAGGGAAATCTTTTTTTAATTGTGCTAAATAGTCCTCGAAACTTTCATTGCCATATACACCTGGCTCACGCTTTCCTAATAAGTTTAAATTAGGCCCGTTGATAATGGTAATATTTAGCATAGTAGTTGTTTAAAAGCTTGCGTTTGTATAATTAGTTCGCTTTCATTAAGGTGATGAAGTCATCAAATAAGTATCTGCTATCGTGTGGTCCCGGTGTTGCTTCTGGGTGGTATTGTACACTAAATGCAGGACGGTCTTTTAATTTAATGCCTTCAATGGAATCGTCGTTTAAGTTAACGTGTGATATAATTACATTGTCATGCTTTCTAACTGCGTCCGGGTCTACTCCAAAGCCATGATTTTGAGTGGTGATTTCAGACCTGCCTGTAATCACATTTTTTACTGGATGATTTAATCCTCTATGTCCGTGGTGCATTTTAAAAGTAGGAATATCATTTGCAAGTGCTAATAACTGATGTCCTAAACAAATACCAAACAAGGGTTTTTTCTCAGCTAATATTTGTTTGATGGTTGCTACTGCATAATCCATTGGGGCTGGATCCCCAGGACCATTAGACAAAAAATATCCAGCAGGATTAAATGCCTTTAATGTAGCAAAATCTGTTTTAGCTGGATGCACTCTTACATGCGCTCCTCTATCTACTAAACATTGTAAAATATTGTGCTTCACACCAAAGTCCAATACTGCCACTTTGATTGGTGAATTTACATCTCCTAATTCATACACTTCTTTCGTGCTCACTGTGCTTGCTAATTCTAAACCATCCATACTTGGTACTGCAGCCAATTGCTTTTTTAGTGCTTCTACATCCAAATTATCAGATGAGATGATACAGTTCATTGCTCCACTAATTCTTACATGTGCTACCAAAGCCCTCGTATCTAAACCTTCAATAGAAACAATATTATTTGCAATTAAATAGTCATTCAAATTGCCATCCGCTAATGCACGTGAATATTTCTCTTCTAAATTTCGTCCAATTAATCCATGTATTTTTACCGACTTACTTTCTACATCCGTATCCTTCACCCCATAGTTACCAATATGCACATTATTCATGATAATAATTTGGCCTGTATAACTAGGGTCGGTGAATACTTCCTGATACCCTGTCATACCTGTATTAAAACAAATTTCTCCAGTGGTAGTACCTATTTTTCCAAATGCTTGTCCGTGAAATACATTGCCATCGGCTAAAACTAAGATTGCGGGTTGTGCGGTCATTGGATTATACTATTAATTGTGTTTATGGGGTATCTATTACAAATTTAGGCAAAAAAAAGGCAAGACCAAAGTCTTGCCTTATATGTTAAATAACGTTGCTCATTATTC
>CANHIR010000016.1 GCA_947461015.1 Bacteroidota bacterium
AAGCAGTTTTACGACTATCACTTTCACCATGTAGAAAACCTTTTACTTGTCGCTTATATTCTGAAAATACCGCCACTACACGGCGACCATTGCTAAAACTCTCATCAATGTCTGCGGTATAGCCTGCTTTGGCTAGTCTATGAATTACTTTATCAAAAATGCGTCTTAACTCTTGGCGTTTTTTATACAATTGCATTCTAATCTTTGCCAAATCCTCCGATGCATTGTCTTTTACATTCCCTCGATCATCTATAATTTCATCAATACTTTCAATGATTGCTTTTTCATAATAGCTATCACCAATCACTTCATACATATTGGAATAGGCTTGCTTGCGTTCTGCGTCAAACCATTTGTATAAGTTCCCAGTATGATCAGCTAATTTTCTTAGCAATAACCATTGTTCTCCAGTTAATTGTGCACCCGGAATACCCAATAATTTTAGATCCCTTCTAATATCTAATACAAAGTCCGTTGGGAAATATTGATTGGCCGATTTTATGTATTTATACTCCTCTGTTTGTCTTAAAGCAGATTGGATGTATTTTAAATGGGTGTGTATCCTCATTTCTTCCACCAACTCTTTTCCAATGGTTGTTTGACAATGCCCTAATAAAATAGCAGTAATTTTATCAAATTCTAATTGGGTTAAGGCATTTTCCGGATATACTTTCATAGGACAGAATAGGCTGCGAATTTACTTAAATAAACATTAACACCATTTGAACAATTATGTTCCTAAATTGTTTAATTAATAACATCATTCAAATCTTATGAAAGCGCTTATTAAATCCTTGTTTCTTTTCACCGCATTTTTGAGCTTCGAAGCATGTGCTCAGCCTAAAAAGAAGCAAAACTCAAACGATTCAAACAATATAAACATGACAAATACAGAAACCATTACCCTAGGATCTGGCTGCTTTTGGTGCACGGAAGCCATTTATCAAAGATTAGAAGGGGTTGTAAAAGTGACCAGTGGGTATAGTGGAGGGCATATTGAAAACCCAACCTATGAGCAGGTTTGTGATAAAACAACTGGGCATGCCGAGGTTTGTCAAATTGTATATGACACCACAAAAATTAGCTTAGATGATATTTTAGCCGTTTTTTGGAAAACACATGATCCAACCACTCCAAACCAACAAGGCAATGATGTTGGCCCGCAATACAGAAGTGCCGTTTTTTATCATAATGATCATCAAAAACAAGTTGCTGAAAAATATATAGCCGAGCTAACTGCAGCTAAAGCGTGGGATAAACCCATTATTACCGAGGTTACTGCATTTACCAAATTCTATTCTGCAGAAAGCTACCACCAAAACTATTACAATAACAACACCTATCAAGGTTATTGTCGTTATGTGATTGGCCCCAAATTGGAGAAATTCGAAAAGGTATTTAAAGCCAAGTTGAAAAAGGAATAATTGCTTATTTTTATAAGATATATCAACTTGTAGCTATGAAATATCTTATCATTTTATTGTCAATATTGCTAGTAGGTTCGTCTACTTCAGCTCAAACAGTTTTTACAAAAGCAGACACCTTACGAGGTAGCTTAAATGAAAATAGAGATTGGTTTGATATAAAGCATTATGTAATATCTGTTGAGCCCAATATTGAAAATAAAACTATTCAGGGGGAAGTTAGATGGAATGCAATAACAACAAAAGCAAATAATAATATTCAAATTGATTTACAACAACCATTAATTATTAAACAGGTATTAATGATTGTAGATCCGATGGGTAAATTCAGGTTAGATACTTTAAACTTTACTAGAGAAAATAATATTGCCATTGCTTTTCCAAAAACTAAATTAATGATTGGAGAAGAATTTCAATTAATAATTACCTATTTTGGAAAGCCACGTGAAGCAATACGCCCACCTTGGGATGGAGGTTGGATTTGGGAAAAAGACGCTAATGGAAATCCATGGATTTCTGTTGCTTGTCAAGGACTTGGAGCATCGGTTTGGTATCCTTGCAAAGACATTCAATCGGATGAACCTGACAATGGTGCTACCATTGAAATAACAATACCAAAGAAATATAATATAACAACCATTTCAAATGGCAGACAACGTGATGTTGAGTTTATGCCTTTTAGAAAAGACACTACATTTTCAACACGTGTTACGAATCCAATCAACAACTACAACATCATTCCTTACATTGGAGACTATGTTGGATGGAGTGAAAAATACAAAGGATTAAAAGGTGATTTAGACATTTCTTATTTTGCTTTAAGACAAGATTCTGCAAAAGCCCGTGTTCAGTATCAACAAGTCCCACAAATGATTAAAGCATTTGAATATTGGTTTGGCCCCTATCCTTTTTATGAGGATGGATTTAAAATGATCCAAAGTCCTCATTTAGGTATGGAACATCAGTCGGCTATTGCTTATGGAAATAAATTTAAGAATGGCTATTTAGGTCGTGATTTATCGGGTTCAGGCTGGGGGTTAAAATGGGATTTTATTATAGTTCACGAAAGTGGTCATGAATGGTTTGCGAATAATATCACTTCCAAAGACATTGCTGATATGTGGGTCCATGAAGGCTTTACCAATTATTCGGAAACTTTGTTTACAGAATTTTATTATGGCATAGAAGCAGGCAATGAATACAATGTGGGTAGTAGACGAACCATTAAAAATGATCGACCAATTATTGGGCATTATGGTGTAAATGAAGAAGGCAGTGGTGATATGTATGCTAAAGCGGGCAGTATGATACATAATATTAGACATGTCATTAATAATGATAGTTTGTTCCGATCTATCCTGATTGGTTTAAATAAGGATTTCTATCATCAAACAGTGACTACTGAACAAATTGAAAAATATATTTCTACTAAATCAGGAATCAATTTAAGTAAAGTATTTGATCAATATCTAAGAACCATTCAAATACCTACTTTTAGTTATAGCTATGATGAAAAAGAAAAAATACTTACTTATCAATGGAAAACTTGTATAGCTGGATTTAACATGCCATTAAAATTCAAATACGAAGGAGTTGATTTTACTTTATTACCTTCTGATTATCAACCACAAAAAAGATTAATTAAATTAGGTAATTTTAATGCAACAGCGTTTGGGGAAGCAATTAAAAAACAATATTACGTAGAAGTGAATAATGAAAAGTAAATACCTTTATTTTACTAAATTATCAATTCTTCCCATACTAAATAAAGTACGTTGATAAAAAGGTTCTGACAAATCACTAATTGTTACTCCTTTTTTAGAGGAAGCATGCACAAATTTATTGTTGGTCAGATATATGCCAACATGTGAAACTTTATTGGGTCCTTCTGTTTTAAAGAATATTAAATCACCTTCTTTTAATTCATCCCAGTTTATTCTTTTACTTTGCAAATACTGTTCTGCAGCAGTACGGTTTAATTTGATATTAAAGGTTCCTTTCATTACATCCAAAGCAAAATAGGAACAATCCACTCCATTTTTAGAGCCTCCTCCATATACATAAGGTGTTCCAATCCATTCATCTATTTTTTTCAATAACGAAATATTAACTATAGATTCAACGGGCACATCCATCAAAATGGAATATTTTAATTGTAACCAGTTGGCTTTTTCCACCTCCGATAAATTATCAGGCATTTTATCCAATGGTTTACTATCACTTGGATCTATTTCTTCAATTCCTAAAGATGCGTTTTTTACATACACTCTACCTGGTGTTACCGACAAATTATCTAAAAATTCAATTTTATCCGATTTAACTACTGTTTTTTGAGGTGCCGGTTTTACTTTATTAGTTATAGGACGTAGCGCGCTACAGCTACTCATCAATAGAATAACTGTAATTAAGCCAAGATTATATAATAAAGTTTTTAGCTGCATAGTGTGCAAGTTAAGCCAAGATGCCCGAATTAAACCTAAAACGAAGCTATTTTAACCATTTTTTGTGGAAAATTAGACCCATAAAAAGTCCTCAATTTGTCGATATTTGCATACTTAGTCCTATCCTAATTATGCCAACTTTTTCTCATTTACACGTACATACTCAATATTCACTTTTAGACGGTGCAGCTTCCATAGATAAATTATATCAGAAAGCAATGTCGGATAACATGCCCGCATTGGCAATAACGGATCATGGAAACATGTTTGGTGCATTTAATTTTGTAAATCAGGCTTGGAAGAAAACCAAGGTAGTTGGTAAGGATAAGAATGGAAATGATATTTTAGCTCCAGTTGTAAAACCCATTGTTGGATGTGAATTTTACATGGTAAAGGATAGACATCAAAAAACATTTACAAAGGAAAATAAGGACGATCGTTTTCACCAAGTATTATTGGCAAAAAACGCCATTGGATATCAAAATTTAATTAAACTTACTTCACTTGGATATATCGAAGGAATGTATAGTAAGTATCCTCGAATTGACAAGGAACTTATTTTGCAATATCATGAAGGCATCATAGCAACTACTTGTTGTATTGGTGCGCATGTTCCTCAATTTATTTTAAGACACGGGGAGGAAGCCGCTGAAAAAGAATTTAAATGGTGGTTGGATATATTTGGTGAAGATTATTATATAGAATTACAAAGACACCAAATTCCAGAACAAGAAACCATCAATGCAACCTTGCAAAAGTTTGCAAAAAAATTCAAGGTTCCCGTAATTGCAACCAATGATAGTCACTATGTTAATGAAGACGACGCCAATGCGCATGATATTTTACTATGTGTGAATACAGGGGAAAAACAATCTACCCCTGGTTTTGATGATTTTGTAAATGATGAATTACAAATTAAAAATAGAAGATTCAAGTTTCCGAATAATGAGTTTTATTTTAAGACTCAAACTGAGATGATTGAATTGTTTAGTGATATCCCAGAAGCCATTGATAATACCAATGCCATTGTTGATAAAGTGGAAGTACTCAATTTAAAAAAAGACATCCTCCTACCCGCTTTCCCAATTCCAAAGGAATTTAAGATTCATAAGGACGCAAATATGAATCAGTGGGAGTTTTTAAAGCATATAACTTGGGAGGGAGCACACAAAAGATATCCTGAAATCACTGCTGAAATTCAAGAGCGTATAGATTTTGAATTATTCACCATTCAAACCATGGGATTTGCTGGTTACTTCTTAATTGTGAGTGATTTTATTAAAGCAGGTAGAGAGATGGATGTGTTTGTTGGTCCTGGTCGTGGGTCGGCTGCGGGCAGTGTGGTTGCCTATTGTATTGGTATTACCAATATAGACCCCATAAAGTATCAGTTACTTTTTGAGCGTTTCTTAAATCCAGATAGAAAGTCCATGCCCGATATTGATACGGACTTTGATGATGAAGGCAGACAAAAAGTAATAGATTATGTTGTAGAAAAATATGGCAAGGAGCAGGTAGCTCAAATTATTACATATGGTACCATGGCTGCTAAAAGTAGTATTAAGGATGTAGCACGTGTAATGGATTTGCCACTTTCAGAATCCAATTTATTAGCCAAATTAGTGCCTGATAAACCCGGCACGGAATTAGGACGTTGTTTACACGCGCCTATCACTGCAAAAGAGGGAGAAAAATCTTTAGCGGAAAAAGAAGGATATCAGGGAGAAGATATTGACAACATAAAAAAATTAAGAGAGATTTATAAGGGATCAGATTTACGTTCTATTGTTTTGCATGAAGCAGAAAAATTGGAAGGCTCTATTAGAAATACGGGTATTCATGCAGCTGGAATCATAATAGCACCTAAGGATTTAACGGAGATTATGCCAGTTGCTACCTCTAAGGATTCAACACTATGGATAACACAAATTGAAGGTTCGGTTATTGAAGATGCAGGGGTAATTAAGATGGACTTTTTGGGATTAAAAACCCTATCCATTTTAAAAACTGCTTTGGAATTAATTTATCAAAATCATGGTATAAAAATTGACTTGGATAATGTTCCTTTAGATGATGAAAAAACTTTTCAATTGTATCAAAAAGGGGAAACCAATGCAACTTTCCAATTTGAATCGGTGGGCATGCAAAAATATTTACGTGATTTAAAGCCTGATAAATTTGCGGACTTAATTGCCATGAACGCTTTGTATCGTCCAGGCCCAATGGCGTATATCCCAAACTTTATTGAACGTAAACATGGTCGAGAAATTATTAAGTATGATTTACCAGAAATGGAAGAATATTTATCTGACACCTATGGCATTACGGTGTATCAAGAACAGGTAATGTTGTTGAGTCAGAAAATTGGTGGCTTTACAAAAGGTGATGCCGATGTATTGAGGAAGGCAATGGGGAAAAAACAAAAATCGGTGCTGGATAAAATGAAGGCACAGTTTGTTGCTGGTGCAGTAAAAAATGGACATCCTGAAAATATATTAGATAAAGTTTGGGCAGACTGGGAATCATTCGCTCAATATGCCTTTAATAAATCACACTCCACCTGTTATGCAATGGTGGCTTATCAAACAGCCTACTTAAAAGCACATTATCCTGGTGAATATATGTCAGCCGTATTAAATCATGCAGGTAGTATTGATAAAATCACCTTCTTTATGGAAGAGTGTAAACGCATGGGCATAAAAGTTTTGGGGCCGGATATCAATGAATCTCTGAAAGGTTTTTCTGTTAATAAACAAGGCCAAATACGTTTTGGCTTAGGTGGATTAAAAGGTGTGGGTGAAGCGGCTATTGAAGCTATTATTATAGAAAGAGATAAAGGTGGACATTTTAAAGACATGGTAGATTATATCAAACGTGTTTTGTCCCGTGCAGTAAATAAAAAATCTTTAGAGAGTTTAGCCTATTCTGGTACTTTTGACTGCTTTCCAGAATATTCACGAGCACAATATTTTCATGTGGGTGACGGAGACCGTGCCAATGGATTAGAAAAACTAATTCAATATGCGCAAGCTACACAAGCTATGACTACCGGCACCACCAATACCCTTTTTGGTGACTTACCTTCCGCCATGCAAGTTCCTCTTCCCAAATTAGCTACCTGTGAACCATGGACTTTAACGGAAACTTTGGAACATGAAAAGGATGTTACCGGCATTTTTATGAGTGGGCATCCTTTGGATCATTTTAATTTTGAAATGCGCCATTATAATTTTACGAATATCAATGACTTTAATGAGGTAAGAGATAATTTAATGGTGCGCCCTAACAATTTAGGGAAACCTTTTAAACTAGCAGGTCTAATTACAGATGTGCAACATAGAATTACCAAAACGGGCAAGAACTTTGGCTCCTTTGTCATTGAAGACTTTACCAGTAAAACAGATTTTATTTTGTGGAGTGAGGATTATATTAAATTTCAGAATTATTTAGAAGTTGGACAAAAAGTATATATCAACGGATCCTTTAGAACTAGATTTAACCAGGCTAATAATTTTGAATTTAAAATTCAATCCATGTCTTTATTAGAAATGGTAAAACAAAATCAAACCAGGTCTATTGAAATTACTTTACACCCTGCTCATTTGAATGAAGAAATTATTTCCTTCTTTGAAAAAAACTTAAAACAAAATCCAGGTAAATCTTCTTTCAAAGTCACCTTTATAGAACCAAGGGAACAATTATCCGCTAGTTTATTAACCCTTGAAAAAGGATTTTTAATGAATGATGAATTAGTTGAATTCTTGGATAATACCCCGGAATTAGGTGTTAAAGTGAACTTGGTTACCTAATATGCCCCTTTGGCAGAAAAATTGTCCCCAATGACAATACTAATAAGTGGAAAAGTCAAATGGGCAGGTATAAAAGATTGGAACTATTTTTGAGCTATAGAAAATATAGAATAACAATTTAAAATAAGTAATATGGCATTAGAATTTACAGACGCTAATTTTCAGCAAGTAGTAATGGAAAGTGATAAACTTTCAGTAATTGATTTTTGGGCAGAATGGTGTGGTCCTTGTCGTGCAATTGGGCCAGTTATTGAAGAATTAGCTGTACAATACGAAGGAAAAGTAAATATCGGTAAAGTAAATGTAGACGTTAACCCTAATTTAAGCATGAATTTTGGCATTACCTCTATCCCAGCTATCCTATTTGTAAAAGGTGGTCAAGTGGTAGATAAACAAATTGGAGCCGTACCAAAAGCGGTTTTAGAGAATAAAATAAAAAATCACTTATAGACTTTGTCAAATAAAGAATTTTCCAAAATCCTGCTAAATAGCAGGATTTTTTTTTATCTTACTGCCATAAATTTTTAGCATGTATAAATTTCAAGGCCTCATTGGTATAGTATTAATTTTAGCAATCGCATATTTGTTTTCAAATAATAAGAAGAGGATAAATTACCGACTAGTTTTTAGCGGTCTAGCACTTCAATTGTTCATTGGAATCCTAGTTTTAAAAATTAAAGCCGTTACCAGTTTTTTCCAATTTTTAGGTAAAGGAATGGGGAAAATTGAACAATTTTCAAGAGAAGGAGCTGCATTTGTTTATGGAGGTCTAGGTGGTGTTATTAGCGAAGAAAAAAATAAACCAATTGTAATAACTGATTTTAAAAATGGTGGTTTCGTCTTTGCTTTCAACGTAACGGCTACCATTATTTTAGTCTGTGTTATTGTTGCTTTATTATACCATTTTAGAATCATGCAAAGAATTGTTGCGGTAATTGCAAAAGCCATGAATTTTATTATGCGTGTAAGTGGTGCCGAAGCTTTGAGCAACGTTGCCAGTGCTTTTGTAGGGCAAGTAGAAGCACAGGTAATGATACGCCCCTACTTAGCTACTATGACAAAAAGTGAATTATTGGCAAGCATGAGTGGAAGTTTGGCTTGTATTGCAGGAGGTATTTTAATAGTCTATGCAAATATGGGTGCGCATGCAGGTATGGATTTAGCACCTAAATTAATTACAGCAAGTTTAATGGCAGCACCAGGCGCCTTGGTCATTGCTAAAATATTATTTCCTGAAACAGAGGAATCCCAAACCATGGGCAAGGTTAAATTAGAAGTAAAAAGTCAGTATACAAATACAATTGATGCTATCGCACATGGATCTAGCGAAGGTTTTAAAATAGCCATGAATGTAATTGCCATGTTAATAGGATTTATTGCATTAATCGCACTAGTTAATTGGAGTTTAATACATATTGGACATTTATTTAGTAGTAATTTAGACCTAAGTTTAAATTATATTTTTGGAAAATTATTTTACCCAATGGCTTGGGCAATGGGGGTGCCAAATGTGGATGTTCAAAATGCAGCAACATTGTTGGGGCAAAAATTAACCATCAATGAATTTGTAGCTTTTAATAATTTAACGACGCATGCCGTAAATATAGTTTCTGAAAAAGGTTTATTCATCGTAAGCATTGCCATTTGTGGATTTGCCAATTTTAGCAGTGTGGGCATGTTAATTGGAGGTATTGGAGAATTGGCCCCTACAAGACGTAAGGACTTGGCAGAGCTTGGCTTAAAAGCCTTGCTAGCTGGTACCCTAGCCTCCTATTTATCCGCAAGTATTGCTGGTATATTAATTGGCTAAGTTTAGGCTTATTTTGTTTCTATAATTTGTAACTTTGCGCTACTAATAAAGAAGTCATGAATACGAAGCAAATAGAAGTAATTATTGGTGCAGAAAAAGACAATCGTTTACAAGCAATAGGAAATAAAGTAATAAAAAATGAACGGCTTTCATTTGACGAAGGCGTTTATTTGTTCGAACATGCATCACTCCCCTATGTTGGCGCATTGGCCAATTGGAAAAGAGAATCCTTGCATGGAAATAAAACCTATTTTAATAAGAATTTTCATATTGAGCCTACCAATGTTTGCGTATTCTCTTGCAAATTTTGTTCTTACTCTAAATTATATGCACATAAGGAAGAAGGTTGGGAATTAACCATTGACCAAATGTTGGATATTGTAAAATCCTATGACGGAAAACCCGTAACCGAAGTGCATATTGTAGGTGGCGTACATCCAAAATTAACACTAACTTTTTTCTTGGAATTAATGCGTGCCATTAAAGCTCACCGCCCTACTTTACATATTAAAGCATTCACACCTGTAGAATTGGAATATATGTTCCGTAAAGCAAATGTTAGCACAAAAGAAGGGATGCGATTAGCACATGAAGCAGGCTTGGACTCTTTACCAGGTGGAGGTGCCGAAATATTTCATCCAGCAATTCGTGAACAAATTTGTGCCGATAAAGCAACTGCAGATCAATGGCTGGAAATTCATCAAACAGCACATGAATTAGGCATGCATAGCAATGCCACTTTATTATATGGACATATAGAAAAATATGAACACCGTATTGATCATATGGAGCGATTACGTCAACTTCAAGATAAAACAAAAGGCTTTAATACTTTTATACCGTTGAAATTTAGAAATGAAGGAAACGATATGAGCCATATTCCCGAATCTACTATGGCCAATGATTTAAAAATGTATGCAGTTTCTAGATTATATTTAGACAACTTCCCACATGTAAAAGCTTACTGGCCAATGTTAGGTCGTGATATAGCCCAATTAACATTAAGTTATGGAGTAAATGATATTGACGGAACCATTGACGATACAACAAAAATATATTCAATGGCTGGTAGTGAGGAACAAACACCTGCAATGACAACAGAGCAGTTAGTAGCACTTATTAAACAAGTTAAAAGACAACCTATTGAAAGAGGTACCTTATACGATGTTATTAAGGACTATTCTAATCATGAATTTGTAGAAGGAGAATTGTAAAAAATAATCAAAGTCCATTTAACACTCAGCAAGCGCAATTGGTATTTGTATAGCCAATCCGCCGTCAGCTGTTTCTTTGTATTTTACACTCATGTCTAATGCGGTATTCCACATAGTTTTAATTACTTTATCTAAACTCACCACCGCAAAATCGGGTTTACTTTGTAAAGCCAATTGTGCAGCGGTAATTGCTTTTATTGCTCCCATACTGTTTCTTTCAATGCAAGGTATTTGAACCAACCCCCCAACTGGATCACAGGTTAATCCCAAGTGGTGTTCCATGGCAATTTCTGCAGCCATTAAACACTGTTTTTGATTACCACCCAATAATTCAGTGAGCGCTGCAGCCGCCATTGCGGAGGAAACACCAATCTCAGCCTGGCATCCACCCATCGCAGCAGAAATGGTTGCACCACTTTTAAATAAAATGCCAACTGCACTTGCCGTCATTAAGAATTTTCTAATATCAATTTCTGTATTTTTATTACAAAACAATTGAGCATACATCAATACCGCTGGAACCACTCCTGCAGCACCATTGGTAGGTGCAGTCACTACTCTACCAAAATTTGCATTCTCCTCATTCA
This sequence comes from Bacteroidota bacterium, assembly GCA_947461015.1. Taxonomy (GTDB): domain Bacteria; phylum Bacteroidota; class Bacteroidia; order Chitinophagales; family Chitinophagaceae; genus Sediminibacterium. Next base: position 11,286 of record CANHIR010000016.1, read on the forward strand.
CCGCAAGTGCAAAACAACTCACACAATCTAAAATATAGCTAAAATCCTGACCTCCATTTTTAACCAACCGCATCCATTCAGTTACATCTTTAAAAGCTGCCTCCTTCGTTAATTGTTTATTTAATTCAAATGCTCTTCTTCTTACAAATAAACCACCTGGTAAGATACCTTCGGTTAAACATCCTTTATACATGCAGTTTAACATGGTATCCCATATTGCATCCAACTGCCTATTTATTTTAGCTTCTTCTAAAATTGATTTTTCATTTTCAAATACAATATCACTAATGGACATTCCAGTTTTCATACACCAATGCAGCAATTCGTCGGTGGTATAAAAATCAAAAGGAACGTCTGTGATTACTTTGACTCCTGCATCGGACGCGATTACTTTGACTCCTGCATCGGACGCATTCGCGTCCTCTTCAATAAAACCACCACCAATAGAATAATATGTATAAATTTTATCAACCCCATTTAATGTTACAATAAATTGTAAAGCATTTGGATGATGAGGTAAGGATTGGTCTTTTAAAAATAATAAGTTGCTTTCGTAATTAAATGCAATTTTATGTTCCGTATTATATAATGAAATAACTGCATTTTTTTTAATGGCGTCAATTTTATCTATTATCAAAGAAGTATCCGTTTTAATAGGATCCTCCCCAAGTAAACCCATTAAAACTGCCATATCGGTTCCATGACCCTTTCCCGTTTTTGCCAATGAACCGTATAATTTAATTTGTATTTTTTCAATATGTACAATACCCATTTCATCCTGAATTTGTTGCATACAATGAAGTGCAGCTTTCCAAGGTCCAAGGGTATGTGAGCTTGACGGCCCTACCCCTATTTTAAACATATCAAAAACAGATATAAATTTTTCCATAATCTTAGACAAATGTATGTTAGTTTTTAATACATTTGAATATGAAATATTGGATAATTACCTTTTTTATATCATTGTTATCATTTAACACTAAGGCACAAATAAATACAACATTTATAGAAAGCCTTATGAAACAAAAGCCTGAACAATTTGGAGCAATTTTGAGCAATCCGGCTGAATATCGATTACAATTGTTTTACACCCAAATAGATAGAGATAAAAACAATGTTCCACATTTTAAGGAATTTAGCTACCGATTAAATCCATTGGAATATTTTTATCCTGCAAGTACGGTGAAAATGCCCATGGCGATTATGGCTTTGGATAAAATTAATAACTTAAATATTAGGGGTTTTTCAAAATCAACTACACTTTATTATGATAGTGTTGGCGCAAGGCAAGAAACCATTTATAATAATCCCTATGCATTAAATGGCAAACAAACTATAGAGCAAGCCATTAAAGAAATATTTTTAGTAAGTGACAATAATGCGGCTAACCGACTTTTTGAGTTTATTGGACAGGAAGAAATGCATAGTAAGCTTGCTGAAAAAGGCTATAAAGATGCTTATATTAGAAATCGTTTAGAACTTGGAAGAACACAGGAAGAGAGCCGTCAAACACAAGCCATTGATGTATTTGATGACAATGGTAAAAATATATATCATATTAATGCACAATACAATAAACAACCCCTGCCCAATTACAATGCATTTTTAGGAAAGGGTTACATGAACAATAATGACTCACTCATAAACGCCCCACTAGATTTTTCTGTCAAAAACAGAATTTACCTCAATGACCTACATCATATTTTACAATCTGTCATTTTTTACGATCAAACTCCAAAAGCACAACAATTTAATCTTACTAAAGAAGACCGTCAGTTCCTTTTAAAATGGATGCATACACTTCCTACCGAATCGCAATATCCAACTTATGACACAGCTGATTATTGGCCAGCTTATTGTAAGTTTATCTATATGGGTTCAGAAAAAGGTCCCATTCCCTCAAATATCAAAATTTTTAATAAAGTAGGTGATGCATATGGATTTTTATTAGACATAAGCTATATCGTTGATCCAGTTAATAAGGTTGAGTTTATGTTAAGTGGTGTTATTTATTGCAATAAAGACGGGATCATCAATGATAGCAAGTATGATTACGATACGGTAGGATACCCATTTTACAAAAATATAGGTAGGTTATTTTATGATTATGAACTAAAAAGGAAAAAGACCTATTTACCAAACTTTGATAGCATCTTACCCTAATAGCAATACATAGCTGGGGTTTTCATAGATATTCACAAATCGTATTAAAAAGACTGAATAATTATATCGCTTCAAAGACTTAAAACTTACAGGCGTTTGCGAATTATTTGCGAAATTCGCAATACAAATTATATACCATGATATTATCCTCTTTATTAAATCGTTTTAGTGAGCCCGAAACATTGAAAATGGCTAAGTTGGGTCGTGAATTAAGAGCTCAGGGAATTGATGTAATTGACCTTAGTTTGGGAGAACCAGACTTTGATACCCCTCAACACATTAAAGACGCTGCAATAAAAGCAATTAATGATAACTGGTCACATTATACACCAGTTGCCGGATTTCTTGATTTAAGAGAAGCAGTTTGTTCGAAATTAAAAAGAGATAATAACTTGGATTATAAACCTGAGCAAATTGTTACTTCAACAGGCGCTAAGCAAAGTTTAGCAAATGCTATTTTAGCGTTGGTAGACGAAGATGATGAAGTTATAATCCCTACCCCATATTGGGTTACCTATTCTGAATTGGTAAAAATTGCAAGAGGCAAGGTTGTTGAAATTAGAACAAGTACCGAAGCTAATTTTAAAGCAACTCCAGGTCAAATTGAAGCAGCTATAACACCTAAGACAAAAGTATTTATGTTCTCTAGCCCTTGTAATCCAAGTGGTGCGGTTTATAGCAAAGAGGAATTAAAAGCATTGGCTGATTTATTTAAGAAATATCCTCAAATTACCATTTTATCAGACGAGATTTATGAATATATCAACTTTGTGGGCAAGCATGAAAGTATTGCTCAATTCTCAGAAATAAAAGATCAAATTGTGGTGATCAATGGATTAAGTAAAGGTTTCGCCATGACAGGATGGAGATTAGGTTATACTGCATCTAATGTTGAAATTGCGAAAGCAATGGAAAAATTACAAGGTCAGTTTACATCGGGCACATGTTCCATTACACAAAAAGCAGCAGTAACTGCTTTAATTGGTGATTTAAAACCATCGCATGAAATGACCGAAGAGTTTACACGTCGCCGTACCACAACTTTGAAATTAGTGAGCGAGATGCCTGGATTTAAATGTTATGCACCAGAAGGGGCATTTTATGTATTCCCTGATGTGAGTTCCTATTACGGGAAATCCGATGGTACTCAAACCATTGCCAATGCAGCCGATTTTAGTATGTATTTACTAAACACAGCGCACGTTTCATCAGTTATGGGTGATGCTTTTGGAGAACCTAATTGCGTTCGTTTCTCATTTGCCAATAGTATGCCAAATATTGAAAAAGCATGGGCAAGAATTAAGGAGGCTTTAGCCAAATTAAAATAGTGACACCAGAAAAATTTCAAATGTTTGAAAACCGGTTGCTTAAAAATTATAAGCACCGTTTAAAGCAAGCTAAACGTTTACATTTAACTTGTTGGAGATTGTATGACCATGACCTACCTGAATTTCCAATTTGTGTGGAATTTTACGAGGGATACATTTATATTGCCGAATACAACCGTCGTCATGCGTTAACCGAGGAAGAACATGCTGCTTGGTTTGAAACAACTAAGGAAATTATTTCAAATATGACTGGTATTGCTTTGGATGCTATGTATGTGAAACTGCGAAAAAGAATGTCTCATCGTGAAGGCCAATATGAAAAAGAAGAAGTTACAGAATCCAAAATAATTACCGTTCAGGAAAATGGACACCATTTTCTAGTAAACTTAACGGACTATTTAGATACTGGCCTGTTTTTGGATCACCGTATAACCAGGGAAATGGTGGCCGCCGAAGCAAAAGATAAAAACTTTTTAAACCTATTTAGTTATACAAGTTCTTTCTCGGTATATGCAGCCGCTGCTAACGCAAAAACCGTTACGTCGGTGGATTTATCTAAAACCTATTTAGCCTGGAGTGAAGAGAATTTTGCTTTGAACTCATTAAAAAATCCAGTAGCCTACCAGTTTGTACATGCCGACGTAAAACAATACTTAAAAACGCTACCTTCCAACCATTATGAATTAGTAGTGATGGATCCCCCTACTTTTAGCAATAGCAAAAGAATGAAGGACATATTGGATATACAACGCGATCATGTGGAATTAATTAATGATGTATTACGCGCTATGAAGTCTGGAGGTATTTTATACTTTAGCACCAACTTTACGCAATTTATTATAGATCTTGAAAACATCCATAGTAAGCAAGTAAAAGACATTACTAAAGCCACTACCCCATTTGATTTTGAAGGAAGACTAAAACGTTGGTGTTATAAAATAATTAAGTAGCAGAAGATAATAAGGAAAGGATTTTTTCATGTACTGCTATCACTTGAGGCAATACAAGTTGTTGATCATCGTTTGTAATCACCCAGTCACATAATTTCATTTTCAGTGAATCATCAATTTGATGTTTCATTCTTTGTTCTACCGCTTCCTTTGTACAGTTTTCCCTCTTCATTACCCGGTGAATACGTAAACTTTTTGGAGCAGCAACTCCTATAACCTTACTAACTCCAGTCAAAGATCCTGATTCAAAAAACAAAGCTGCTTCTTTAATAACATAAGGTGAAGTCTGCTGTGCTGCCCAATTTGCAGCTTCCTGAATGGTTATTGGATGTACAATGGAATTTAACAATGCCAATTGATGAGGATGATCAAACACTTGTTTTGATAAATATGCTTTATTTAAAACCTGTGCGTCAGTTTGTTCGTTTACATTCATATATACTTCAGCGCCAAAAGCAGCAATCAATTTTTCTTTGATAATACGGTTGTTATTCATTAGGAATTTTGCTGCTGCATCGGCATCAAATACAGGAACGCCCAAGTTTGCAAATACTTTTGCAATGGTTGATTTACCAGACCCAATACCTCCTGTTATTCCAATTATAATTGACATGTAAAATTGTATTTACCTAACTAAAGTTAAGTGAAATATGAACACAAAAAAATCCGGTACTTACATTCAAATAAATGAAATTAAGTACCGGATTGTTTATAAATAAGAAGGATTACTTTTTGTTGACAACAAGTGACATTTCTAAGCTTACCGCACTTCTTTCTATTTTTAAATAACTTCCAGGACTAACTTCTAATTGAAGGGTATTGTCTTCGTTAATTTTATTAATTGTACCATGTATACCTGCGATGGTAATAATCTTATCCCCTTTTTGCAAATTGTCAATAAATTTCTTTTGCTCTTTTGCTTTTTTAGCTTGTGGGCGAATCATAAATAACCAAAACACCACTAAGATTCCACCTAACATAACTAAACTAAACATTGGACTTTGTTCAGGTGGAGTTGCTAATATTACTGATAACATATTTTTTTAATTTAAATTTTTAAACAATCTTGAATTATAATAAACAAATATAAGGCAAACAATTTACTTGGCCTTATGACTTACTTTTTGAATTTTTCCATTACCTACCAATTCTTTGTGAATACTATCTAAAATACCATTCACAAAATGTCCGCTTTGTTCGGTGCTATAGTCTTTGGCTAAATCAATATATTCATTAATGGTTACTTTGGTTGGAATGGTGTCAAAATAAACCAATTCACATACGCCCAGTCTTAACAAAATCATATCAATCATGGCAATTCGCTCAGGATCCCAGTTTTTTAGCTTGGGTTTAATAATATCCTCTGAAATGGTTTTTTTGTCAATGGCAGTTTGCAATAAATCGGTAGCAAATTTCATTTTTTCAGCACCTACTAAATCCAAGAAATTAACAGATCCTGGTTTTTGTATATAGTTAAGCACCATGCTTATCATCATATCCCCTTCGTCCTCCCAATTGGTGAAATGCTCGTCTATAAAATCAACTGCATTTTCAGATCCCAAAATAATGGTGCCAAATATGAATTTTAGAATCTCCTTCTCTTTTGACTTATCTCTATTATCCTCGGTGATATATGCTTTATATTCAGAGGATTCAGTCAAATTCCTAAATAATTGTTTAACCAAATCAGCTTCAATCCACTGATGAGGTTTTACTATATCAATGGCATTTTTAAAAACTGGGGATTCAATGGTTTGCCAAACAATAGCATTACCAGCAATTTTGATATTAACGGTTAAATCGGATTGATTCGGTAAATTTTTTGAAGACCTTTGCTGAGCATCCACTTCGGCATATAAAGCCACTTGGTGAATGAGATGAACTAGAAAAACGAATAAATTTCGAGATTTGTCAAATTCTTTATTCAGCAATGAGGTTGAGGTACCTTGAATATTGGATTCAAGCATATATAAAACCTGCATTACTTTAATTCGGATGTTTCTTCTGTTCATCATATTAATAAGAGCTATAAGGCCGGCAAAGCTATTCAAATAAATCCAAAAAAACTGACATTTTTTACATAATTACGACCTAAACCTTCAAATTTAAGCATAGATTTGCCACCCCTGTCCATGTATACAATGCTTCTCTGCAATTTTGACCTATTATCAAGCAAAAAAGTCACTGGCATGATTCTAGCTATATACAATGCACAAACATTAATTTTTAAACCAAAAACGATAAACTATGGCTAAGAGTACGGCTAAAAAAGTAAACATTACGCCCTTACATGACAGAGTAATTGTTATGCCTGCCGCTGCTGAAGAGAAAACAGCTGGAGGAATCATTATCCCCGATACTGCTAAAGAAAAACCACAGCGTGGTGTAATTGTTGCAGCAGGTCCAGGTAAAAAAGACGAGCCAGTAACCGTTAAAGTGGGTGATACCGTTTTATATGGTAAATATGCTGGAACTGAAATTCAAATT
>CANHIR010000017.1 GCA_947461015.1 Bacteroidota bacterium
AATGATCATCCACTACAACAGCCAAATGATAGGTTGCCATGCCATCGGCTTTTAATAAAACCTTATCATCTACCATATTGGTATCAAAACTCACATGTCCTCTAATTACATCTTCCAAACTCACTTCTTCGTTTTCAGGAACCTTAATACGAATTACATGTGGGGTATTATTTTTTAATAATTCATCAACCGCTTCTTTAGAAAGTGATAATGAATTTTTCATTTCCATTCTATGTAATCGGCTGTATTGAAAATTAGGGATCTCTTTTCTTTTTGCATCCAAATCCTCGGGTGTGTCAAAAGCATAATAAGCATTGCCTTGCGCAATTAAGGTTTCCGCATATTGCTTATACATGGGCTTGCGTTCGCTTTGTCTATATGGACCAAAAGTACCACCATGCAATGGGCTTTCATCGGGCACTAAACCACACCATGCCAAGGTATCTTGAATATATTGTTCGGCTCCAGGCACAAAACGGGTTTGATCCGTATCCTCAATTCTTAGTATAAATTCTCCGTTATTGTGTTTTGCAAATAAATAATTGAATAAAACCGTTCTCACGCCACCTAAGTGCAAACCGCCTGTGGGCGAGGGGGCAAATCGAACTCTAACCTTAGCATCCATACTTTACAACATTTTTACAAAGATAATATTCATACCGGCAAAAGAACTATTTATCTTTGGGTATGTATTTGATTAAAACACCTTTTTGGCTAAGGGCAATTTACCCGCAGTGCACATGGAAAATTCCTACCCAGGAAAAGGTGATTTATTTAAGTTTTGATGATGGTCCGCATCCAAATGCAACTTCATTTGTTTTGTCAGAATTAAAAAAGTACAATGCAAAAGCAACATTTTTTTGCATTGGTAATAATGTGCTAAAGCATCCTAATGTGTATGAATCCATTTTGCAAGCAGGCCATAGGGTAGGTAACCATACCTATGATCATGTAAATGGATGGAAAACAGAAACAAATAGTTATATCGAAAACATAAAAGACGCTGCAAGTTTAATAGATAGTAATTTATTTAGACCACCTTATGGGCGCATTACTAAAAAACAAATTCGTGCGATTAAATCAAATTCGGATTTACCACAACATATTATTATGTGGGATGTATTGAGTGGAGATTTTGATTTGAAAATAGAGGGTACAACTTGCGCAAGAAATGTAATAAAAAATGCTGGTCCTGGTTCCATAATTGTTTTTCATGATAGCGAAAAAGCATGGGACAGCATGTCCATTGCATTGCCCTTGGTATTAGATCATTTTACTAAGCTGGGTTTTCGTTTTGAATGTATTCCTTAAATTTTTTTTTCTGTTCTAATTGGGTAAAAAAAGGCCAAGGTAGAAACCTCGGCCTGTATAATCCGTACCCTATAAAAAACAAAAAGATAAAGTCTGTACTAATAAGACCTATCGTCCAGTGCTAAAACGTTGAAATAAATAGTTTTAGTATGTAAGGTGGAAAAAAAACCTTTTTTTTGCATGTACAAGCTATAATTATGCGATTTATTGATACCCATGCACATATTTATGATGAATCTATATTACCAGAGATAGATACGATATTAAACAATGCGCGCGTGGAAGGGATAAATAAAATTCTGATGCCAGGTATTGATAGTTCTTGTATAAAAGATATGCTTTTATTGGAAACTAAATTTCCAAGTCAATGTATTGCCATGATGGGTTTGCATCCTTGTTATGTAAAAGAAAATTACGAACAGGAATTGGCAATTGTGAAGGAGTGGTTATCAAAAAGAAAATTTGTTGCGATAGGAGAAATTGGATTGGATTTTTATTGGGATAAAACATTTACGGAACAGCAATACAAGGCTTTTGAAATGCAAATGCAATGGGCTATAGATTTTAATACACCCATTGTAATTCATACCCGCAATGCAATGGGAGAAACCATTGAAGCAGTGAAACCTTTTGCAAAAAAAGGATTACGTGGTGCGTTTCATTGTTTTAGTGGAAGCAAGGAATCGGCGCAGCAAATTATTGACATGGGATTTTATTTAGGACTAGGCGGGGTACTCACTTATAAAAACGCGGGTGTTGCGGAAGCCATTAAAGACATTCCAATGGAGTATTTATTTTTGGAAACCGATGCGCCTTATTTACCACCCGTTCCTTATAGAGGAAAAAGAAATGAGCCTGCATTTATGATTGAAGTGGCTAAAAAATTGGCTGAAATCAAAGACATGCCCTTGCATGAGATTGCAACCATTACAACTGCCAATGCAGAAAGGTTGTTTGGGTTATAGTTTTTGTAAACCAGTTTATTAAGAAAGAGCGTAGATTTTTTTGTATTAATAAATAATTATATTTAAATTTATTATCAAACAAAACAATTAAAATGAAAAATCAACTAACTATCGCTGGTGGTTTATTAACTGTAGTTTCCATGTTTCTACCTATGGCTTCGGCTTTCGGTATTGGTGTTAAAATGATTGATAATCCAGAAGGGGTGGGTTATTTTTGGATTGTATGTGGAGCGATTATTGCCATTGTAGGATTTGTCGATAAGAAAAAATTGAATATTTTAAGTTTAATTCTTGGTTTAGCTGTTGCTGCATTGGCATTCAAATATCAACAAGATATAAGTGCATTAATTGGATCTACTGGTATTGGTTTATGGACTATGTTGGCAGGTGGTATTTTGTCAGTTGTAGGTTCTGTTAAAAGACTAAGAGAAGAATAATTATTTTTTAATATAATGCAAAGGCAGGATTTAAAAATCCTGCCTTTTTTAATTGAGCTAGAAGATGTCTCATAAGGTTCCATTTATAAGCTCAATTAGACATATTTTATCATACATTTGCAACCCAAATAGAGAGGTGTCCGAGTGGTTTAAGGAGCACGCTTGGAAAGCGTGTATACGGCAACGTATCGGGGGTTCGAATCCCTTCCTCTCTGCAAAGCCTGTCACGAAAGTGACAGGCTTTTTTCGTTTGAGACAGCGCCGAAAGCTTGCTTTCGAAAGCTGGCGAGAGCGAAAAAAGACAGAAGCAAACGAAGTTTGTTTCTGAAAGGCTTTGGTAAAAGAGCTCGATTTGGGATGCTGGAGCGGAGCGACAGCAATCATAAAGTTTGGGATGATTAATTTCTCTAGTGCTCCTTCATCTTTTCGTCCATTCTTTCATTGTACTCCAAAGGTTCTTCCTTCCAATTTTTATTGTAGGAAACAAACATGGCAATCCAAATGGATCTGGACAGGCGCATAAAAATGGGCTGCAATAATATCACAAGTGCAATAGCACTAAATAACCAGTATAATATTCGGTTGTCATCTAGGTCAAAGGTCATTCCAATAAGCACTTTCCAAGCAACAAAAGTAGAGACAAAATAAGCAACGGTTAAGGCATAACTCACATAGCCCGTACCTACATAAAAGCCCACTTCAATTTCGGTGGGTTGTCCGCATATAGGACAGGCATCATTCATTTTTGTGATATTAGCTAAATTATAAGGATTGCTAGAAACAAATAATTTTCCTTCTCTACAACGAGGACATTTATTAGTAAGCATACTAACTACTATATTCTTGCTCATTTTGCAAAGGTAATTAAATAAAAGAAGTGTGTGTTAATTTTCTAATACTTGCTCCATTTTAATGCCTCTGGAACCTTTAATTAAGAGGGTTCTATTTTCAAAGGCTTGCTCTTTTAGCCATTGCTTAGCTTCTAATGCATCTGGGAAATAGGTATACGCGTGTTTGCAATGTTCAAAATCACCGCCAACCAATACTACATGCTCCCATTGATGTTTTTCTAATAAAAGGATAAGTTGTTGATGCTCTTCAATACTCGTTGAACCTAACTCTTTCATACCGCCAATACAAACAATTTTATGTTCAGCATTTAATTTGGCAAAATTCTCAATGGCCATTTGCATACTACTTGGATTGGCATTGTATGCATCTAAAATAATATCATTACCTTTCCATTTTAACAATTGTGAACGGCTATTGGAAGGGGCATAGTTTTCAATGGCAGTTTTTATTTTTTCTGCAGGTACTTTAAAATACAATCCAATACTCACCGCAGCTAAAATATTTGGTAAATTATATTCACCTACTAATTGGGTTTGTATAGATTGAATAGGGGAGCCTTTTGTAAAATTTACTTGTAAGAAACCATTTACGGTTGCAGCGTTTGCTTGTAAAGCTCCCGAAATGTTTCCGTAACTAATTACTTCAGAAATGCCTGCACTCATATTCACTAAGTATTCATAATCACTCATCACAAATACGGTACCATCATTCGATCTTATATATTCAAATAACTCCCCTTTCCCTTTTTTAACGCCCTCCTCGGAGCCGAAGCCTTCTAAATGTGCTTTGCCACAGTTGGTAATTAAGCCATAATTGGGCATCGCGTATGTACAATAACTTTCAATTTCTTTTTGGTGATTGGCACCCATTTCAATCACCGCCATTTCAGCGTCGCTTTTAATACTTAATAAAGTAAGTGGAACGCCAATATGATTGTTTAAATTTCCTTGGGTAGTATAAGTTTTAAAAGCACTAGCCAACACCGTATATACCAATTCTTTGGTCGTTGTTTTTCCATTGCTTCCTGTAATACCAATAAAAGGAATATTAAATTGTTCGCGATGATGTTTTGCAAGTGCTTGTAAAGTAGTTAATACATCATCTACCTGTATAATTTTATGATCAATTGCTTCGCTATTTGCAATGGGCTCGTCTACGATGGCAAAGCTTGCTCCATTTTCAAGTGCAGCTAAAGCAAAAGTATTCCCATTGAAATTGGGACCTTTTAAAGCAAAGTATAAATCACCTAATTTTAGTTTTCTTGTATCCGTTTGAATACTTGGATATTGTTTGTATAGCTCGTATAAAAATAAAATAGAGGGGAGCTTCATTGTATAGGTATGTTAACTATTGATCTCTGAAAGCAAGCATGTTGCCATAGCCACCAAACCTTCTTGTCTTCCTGTGAAACCCATGGTTTCGGTGGTAGTGGCTTTAATAGAAATATCTTTGTCACCTATTTTTAAAATGCTAGCAATGCAGTTTTGCATTTCAATTACATAAGGTTTAATCTTTGGGGCTTCTAAACAAAGCGTAGCGTCAATATTTACAATTTGATATCCTTGAGCAGTGATTAAATCGTAAGTACGTGCTAACAATATTTTACTGTCTATATTTTTATAAGCGTTATCGGTGTCTGGGAAGTGCGTGCCAATATCTCCCAAACTTAAAGCGCCTAATAATGCATCACAAATAGCATGCAATAAAACATCTGCATCACTATGGCCTAGTGCACCTTTGGTATGCGGGATTTTAATACCGCCAATCCATAAGTCTCTACCTTCTACTAATTGATGAAAATCAATACCTGAGCCAATGCGTAATTTCATTGACTTATTTTTTAAATAATCGTTTCCACCATGGAGTTGAATTGTCTGCATCTTTGCTTGCGGCGTCATAACCAAAGGCAGAGGACACGCATCTAAATCCAATGGAGCTACTTGATTTGTCTTGGTCTAAGTATCTTCTGGTACCAATGTTTAACCAATAAGGACGGTCTTTCCAACTGCCTCCTTTATAAACTCTTGATTTATTAGAAATAAGGGTACTTACTTCAGAATCATATGAAGCTAGTGTAGGTTCGTCACCATCCAATGTACTATCACCACGATATGGATTCATGTCATTAACATCTCTGCTACTTAAGGGTCTGTATATATCAGCTACCCATTCGTTAACATTGCCACTAATATTATATAAGCCAAGTTTGTTCTGTAAATAGCTATTTACTTTTGCTGGGAAACCAGCGCCGTCATTAGAATAACCAATCATGCCCATGTAGTCTCCATTTCCACTTTTGAAATTTGCCATGTACATACCTTGTTTTCCTTTCTTTGTATTTCTTAAGTCTTCCACACCTACACCGCCCCATGGATATGGAGAATCTGATTCAACTACACTTGCTTTGGAAAATTTTGAGTTAGCACCTGCTTTTTGGTTATTGAAGTTAGAAACATAGTTTTTTGAACTTGAAACCTTTGCAGCATATTCCCACTCGGCTTCGGTAGGTAATCTAAAGTCAGGTTTAACAATGTATTCTTCGTCTGATTTTATTTTCTTGGTAGTTGCTGGTGCTGCAGGATTAGCGGCGTTAGCTACAGCTGTAGCAGGGGTTCCTGTTGCATCCGCTAATTTACCCATGTATGGAGTTGTTTTTGGATCTGGGATTAAACCATAGCTAAATAAAATATTTTCATTTGCCCTGTCTGTTCTCCATCTGCAATAATTATTGGCTTGAATCCAGCTTACACCAACTACAGGATAGTCATTAAATGCCTTTGCTCTAAAATAACCTTGTACCATTGGTTCATTGTATGCAAGTGGTTCTCTCCAAACCAATGTGTCTGGAAGCGCGTCTTTCACTAGGCCAGCATATTGTTGACCAGCTTTTTCTAACCAATGTATATAATCACGATATTTTTTATTGCTAACCTCATATTTGTCAATTCTAAATGTACTAACCGTTGCTCTTCTGTATGGGTTATTCCATTGTCTCATTTCACTTTCCTCGGTATTCATTCCTATGGCATAGGTTCCACCACGAACAAGTGCCATATCTTGGAAAGGATCAATTTTTTTTGCCGCTAATTGAATTGACTTTGCATCCTTTGTTTCAGAATTAGAAATAAAAGAGGGGCCCAATAATAAAAGCGCAAAAAACAATAAAATACTGTTGATAAAATTCATATAAAAAGTTTAAGCTAAATCTTAAAAAATGCTGATGCGAATATAGTTCGTTTTTTATTTATTTAATCATCACAAACACATAAACTTATGTTAGTAAAATCTTAATTTTAGCCTATGATAAGGGCAAGAATCTATATTTTAATGTTTTTTTTAACATTTACCACCTACTCAATGGCTCAGATAAGCCCATTGGCGAAGGGGAAGTGGGCAAAAATTGCAGTAAAAAAACAAGGGATTTTTAAACTTACTGGCACACAATTAAGAACCTTAGGATTTACCTTACCAATTGCCTCCACTCAAATTCAGTTATTTGGCTATGATCAAATTCATTTAACGGAAAAAGTGCCAACTGCACCCAAAACAGGTTTTACTGAAAATGCATTAAAAATAAATGACGGGGGAGATGGTCAAATTGATGATGTAGACCATATTTTATTTTATGCCGATGGACCCGTTCAATGGTTACCTAATGACACAAAACATTTTGATCACCTTATTACAGATTCCGTTTTTTATTTTTTAACCATTGGAAATAATGGAAAAAGAATTGCTGCGCAAAACATTCCAAGAAATAATTATACAACTAGGGATTTATTTACGCAACATATTTTATTTGAAAGAGATAGCATTTCCCTATTAAATAGTGGTAAGGTTTTTTGGGGAGCACCAATGGGCGTAGGACAAGCTAAGCAAAGTCAGTTCACGTATCAAGTAAATACAAGTGGCATGAATGCCCAGTCTTCAATTAAAGCATTTGCACATTTAGCATCAACGTCATACACCACTGGCGGGCAGTTTGATTTTTATTGGAATGATCAATTGACGCATACTACTAAGCTGCAACCAGTATCTGGTTTCCTTTTTGACGACATAGCCAAAGAAGTGGTAGATAGTTTTATTGTAACCAATGCGCAAGCCTGGCCTAGTAAAAGCAATCTTAAAGTTGGTTATACTAGTTCAAATGCATCTGCAACAGGGTGGATTGATTACGTTGAATTAAATGTGTATAAACCAATTGGTTTTTGGCAGGATAGCAGTATTGCATTTTCCATTGAAAAGGATTTTCAAAAAGGACAAATAGTAAATTGTAAAATTCAGGATTTAGATGCTTCGTCTATTATTTGGAATATAACCAATTCGGAAAGTCCTATGCAAATTGATTGGCAATTTGAAAATACAAGTACGGCAAGTTTTATACAACAAACCGACACCATTGTGCGCTTTTTTGGAGTGAAGCAAAATGCCTTTGAATCGCCCATATTAATTGGAGCAATTGCCAATCAGGATATGGTTAATATTTCAGGAGAGGTGAATTATGTAATTGTTGCAGCGCCCGCTTATATAGAGCAAGCAAAAAAATACCAACAATTTCAAGAAGCTACTTTTGGAAGAAAAACAAGCGTTGTAAATGCCAAATTATTATACAATGAATTTTCGGGAGGGCAGCCTTCTCCCATAGCGATACGTAATTACCTAAAATATTTAAGCAATAGCGCTTTGCGATATAATTTTAAAGTACCGGATTATTTATTATTGATTGGAATGGGGAATTTTAATCCTAAAAAAATGAATATTGATTTTGAATTGCCCGTTTATGAAAATAACAATGCTACTTCCATACTTTCAAGTTTTTCATCGGACGATTTCTTTGCAATTTTAGAAAACAATGACGATATCAATAATTACAATGCTGTTAAACGTTTGAATATTGCTACAGGTCGAATTCCAGCAAGAACAAGCGCAGAAGCGGATAGTGTTATTAATAAATTAATAAATTATCAATTGTCTAAAAGTGGGGGAGCTTGGGAAAATAAAATCACCTGGATTGCGGATGACGGAGACTACAATTTACATTTACAAGATGCAGAATATATTGTAAACCGCCTGCAAAGCAAAGCACCTCAATGGAATCATAATAAAATTTATTTGGATTTATTTCCTGCAGTTTCTAATAGTTCAGGAAACACATTTCCATTGGCAAGCAATGCTTTACAACAAGGAGTCCGGGATGGGACATTGCTTATTAATTATACTGGGCATGGAAATTATCTTAGATTGTCTGAAGAAAGTGTGATTGCGCAATCGCAGTTTGAAAGTTGGGACAATAAAGACAAATTACCCTTGCTAGTAACAGCTTCCTGTAATTTCGCACCCTATGATCAGCCCAATCTAAATGCCATTGCCTGGGATGCATTTATGAAAAATAGTAAAGGTGTAATTGGTTTAGTGGCAGCAAACAGACTTGTTTTTGCTTATAGTAATAAACAAATAAATGATTTATTTATTCAGCAATTGTTGGTAAGTGATTCTACAGGTCATAGAGGCAGTATTGGACAAGCATTGATGGCAGCTAAAAACCAAAATTGGTCACAAGGGGGTGACAGGGTGAATGATTTTAAATTTAGTATCATTGGAGATCCGGCTATGTCTTTGCAAGCACCCAACAATCAAATCATTGTTGAATCTTTAGGAGGAAAACCATTCAAAGGCACTGACACTTTGTTGTCTGGAAATGCCTATCAAATAAAAGGGCTCTTACAAAAAGGTTCAAGTATTAAAACCAATTTTAATGGTGTATTATCCTTAACTATTTATGATGCGGTGAAGTATAAAAACACCTTGGCCAATCAAACCACAAGTATGGTGGTGCCCATTGCAGTACAAGATAATATTTTGTTTAAAGGGAAGTCAACTATTAAAAATGGACAATTCAATGCAGATTTTATTTTACCTGCACAGGTGGCAAATACTTCAAGCCCTATTAAAATTGAATTGGCCGCGAGTAGTGGGGAAAATGATGCAATACTCATTTTGGATAATGTTTTTGTAAAGCCCAATCAATCCCTAAATAACAAAGATACTTTGGGTCCAACCATGTCGCCATATTTAAATGATCCTTATTTTAAACAAGGAAAATGGGCTGCTCCTAATTCGGAATTAAACGTTCAATTATGGGATAGTTCAGGTATTCAAACATCTGGTAATGCTTTAGGACATGATTTAGCCATTTGGATGGATGGGAATCCAGTACCTATTGTAATAAACAATTATTTTGTAGCCGATATGGATTCTTATAAGTCAGGTAAGGTAGTGTATACGCTTCCTACATTATCGGCAGGGAAGCATTCCATTGTAATTAAAGCTTGGGATTTACTTGGAAATGGAAGTAAAGACACCTTGATTTTTGAGGTTCCAAAATCCAATGCAATACTTTTTAGGAATGCTGTGAATTTCCCCAATCCATTTAAAGTGCAAACAAAATTTGGGTTTGAAACCAACCAAATAGGAAAGCCACTTGATATTGTGCTTAATATATATAGTCAGGATGGTTTTTTACATTATTCAAATAAATGGAGTGTTGTGAATCCAAACACGCAAATATATATGGATTGGGACGGCAAATCCAATTCGGGAAACATGATTCCACCTGGCGTATACCATTATCAATTTATTATAAAAACGGAGTCAGGAACCTCCATTTTGGCTAATTCTTTTCTCAAACTATAATTTATAAGCTCCTTTGATTATCTTTAGGTACCCCTTAACTCAAATACATGATGCATTTAAATAAGCTCAGAAATATTGTATTGGTAGCATTTTTAATGTTATGCTGTGACCAAGTTAACGCTCAGGCCACACGGTTAAAATTACAAAGTACTGCTGTACCTTTTATGATGATTTCACCCGATGCACGTTCTGGGGGTATGGGTAATTTATCCTTGGGTATGTCTCCTGAAGCAAATGACTTGTTTGGAAATACAGCGAAGCTTAGTTATTTGAAAGAACCAAGAGGCTTTTTAATTAATTATACTCCTTGGTTAAAAGACTTAGGTTTAAGTGATGTTTACTTGGCTAGTGCAGGTTATTATAAACAACTAAATGAGCAAAGTACCATAAATACCTCGTTGCGTTTTTTTAGTTTAGGTAATATTGATTTTACCGATGAGTCGGGTAGTGCAACTTTGCCATCCCAAAGACCCAATGAGTTTAGTTATGATGTTGGTTATAGTTTATTGTTAAATGAAAAATTAAGTATTGGAGCAACACTTAGATATATCCATTCTAAATTAGTGCAGGGTTCTTTTGGGTCTACTGCAATTAATTATAAAGCTGGCAACACAATTTCAGGAGACATCAGTTTGTTTTATAAACAAAATTATGATTTGCAAGGTTTTCATGCTGGACTGTTACTTTCTAATTTAGGTGGCAAAATCAGTTATTCTAATGAAACAAAAAACAAATATTTTATTCCTGCTAATGTTGGTATTGGAGTTGGGTATTTAAATAAAATAGATGCGGATAATGCTATAGAATTTGGAATTGATGTAAATAGATTAATGGTTCCAGCCAGTCCTGACAATACAGATGCCGATGCAGTTAATAATTATTTTAGTCAATCGGTGCTAAATAGTTATTTTAATTCGTTCTCTGCTAAATATGGCGTTCCGTTTTCTGAATCATTAAAAGCCTCTATTGGTATTGAATACAATTATACCGATCGCTTTTACCTTAGGGGAGGTTATTTTATGGATAATAATAAAAACCTTGGAAACATGCAATATTTCACATTGGGCACTAGTTTCCAATATCAACAATCCAAGTTTAACATAAGCTATTTGGTTCCTTCTGGTGGAGGAATTACAAAAAACCCGCTTTCAAATACCTTGCGTTTTGGAACCGTTTTCTATTTTTAATTGACGCTTTGTTAAAACGTATTCCCACTGACTCAAATTCCTTAGTTTTTGCCTATTTTTGCCTAACATGTCAATAAAGGTAAAAATTGTAAATAAAAGTCATCATGCATTGCCATCCTATGCAACTGCAGGATCTTCTGGACTTGATATTAAAGCGTTTCTTTCCGACCCTATTTCTATTTTACCCCTCCAAAGAATATTGGTGCCAACTGGCCTATTTGTGGAGATCCCCAATAATTTTGAAATTCAAATAAGACCAAGAAGTGGTTTGGCAATTAAGCAGGGGATTACTTGTTTAAATACGCCAGGCACCATTGATGCTGATTATAGAGGTGAGATTAAAGTAATACTTATTAATTTATCCAATGAGCCACAAACTATTTTGGATGGAGATCGCATTGCACAAATGGTTTTACAACAAGTGGAAAAAGCCAATTGGGAGGAAGTGATGGAATTAGAAAATACAGCAAGAGGGGAAGGTGGCTTTGGTCACACTGGAAAACAATAATTAAATGAAAAGACTCATCTCATATCTATTTGCTGGCTCCCTATTTTTAGTGGCTTGTACTACCTCAAGAAAAGTGCAAGTAATTAACGATGCGCTAAGTCAAAAAGATACCTCTACAAATCAGTTGTTATCAGAAAAAACAAAAGTAGATTCTGGAGCAATTGTCTCTGAAATATTTAACAAAATTGCTGCCACCAAACTGGATTACAATACTTTAAATGCAAAATTAAAAGTAAACTATGAAACAGTAGACAAGTCGGACGCATTTATGGCAAATGTGAGTATCAATAAGGGTAAAGGCATATTCATCATTGTAAAAGGTCCTATGGGGGTTATTGGACTCAAGGCGATAATTACCAATGATAGTGTGTTTTTATTTTATCCCTTAAATAAAAAATTAGATAAGCGGCCGTTGGCTTTCTTGCAAAACATAATAAAAATACCATTCTCATATAACACCATTGAGGACTTAATTGTAGGGAATCCTGTTTTTATGGATAATGCAAATATTGCATCTTATAAAACAAATAATAACAAGTTGCAAATTGGTTTAATGGGGCAGTTATTTAAAAACCTAATAAGTTTAAATGAGGATAACACTAAAGTACTTCATTTAAAGTTAGATGACATTGACTTAAACAAGCATCGAACCTGCGACATCACTTATTCCAATCACACGCCCGCTTTACAAAATCAATTTCCATTAAATAGAGATATTGCGATTGCTTCCCAGTCTAGATTTGAAATTCATATTGAGGTTAAGGAATTTGCATTTAATGAACCATTAAAATATAACTTTGACCTACCTAAGCCAGGTAAAAGAAGATAGATTTAAGGAAACGAATTAACTATGACTAAAAGGATCACGCAATTATTATTTTTTATTATACTTAGCACCAGTGCCATTGCTCAAAA
Organism: Bacteroidota bacterium; assembly: GCA_947461015.1. Taxonomy (GTDB): domain Bacteria; phylum Bacteroidota; class Bacteroidia; order Chitinophagales; family Chitinophagaceae; genus Sediminibacterium. Next base: position 12,869 of record CANHIR010000017.1, read on the forward strand.
CAATTCCAGTAGAGAGGAATTGCAAAAGCAGGAGCAGACCCTAAGAAAGGAATTGGATGAGTTAAACATGTTGAAAAATCAAATTCAGAAAAATAAAAAAACCACCCTTGCTCAAATTAATGTTATAAAGAGCAAGATTGCAAAACGTGAATCTTTAATTAACAGTATTGCGCAACAAGTAAATTTAATTGACAAAACCATTACGCTCAATCAAAAGGATATTGATAGTTTAAGTAGGGAGCTGGATACATTAAAAAGTAAATACAAGAAGAGTATTGTTTTTGCTTATAAAAACAGGAGTGGGTATGAATACATGAATTTTTTATTTTCTGCCAATAATTTTAATGATGCGATAAAGCGAATTACATATTTAAAAAATTATCGTCAAAACAGAGAGGCGCAGGCTAAGACAATTGCGATTTCTCAGAAAGACTTGAATGATAAAATTGGACTACTGGGACTGAATAAAAAAGATAGGGTAGAAACAATGAACATTCAAAACGATCAATTAAAAGTGCTGGTAGATGATCGCAAAGAACAAACTAAAATTATATCCGAACTTAAGGGGAAAGAGCAAGAAGTTACAGCTCAGCTGAAACAAAAAGAAGCACAAAGAAAAAAAATGCAGGCAGCATTAATGACTGTAATTAAGCGAGAATTGGCGGAAGCGGAAAGAAAAGAGAAAGAAAAATTGGCGAAACAGAAACTAGCCAATGATGCAGCTACACCTAAAGTAGAAAATACAAAAACGGGTAATAAAAATGCGGGAAAAGTAGCTGGCGTGGAAGGGGGCTTGACCAAGACGTCGGGGGATAGACCTTACTCTGCTTTAGAGACAACCGAAGAAGGCAGAGAAGCCTCCATATCCATTGAAAGTAGCAAAGGGGCATTGCCATGGCCAGTGGATAAAGGAAATGTCTTTGTTCACTTTGGTGTAGAGAACATTCCTGGAACCAAATTAAATCGCAATGCGGATTATATTGAGATAGCTGTACCTAAAGGTTCTTCCGTAAAAAGTGTAGCCAATGGCGTTGTAAAATATACCGGTGATATCAATGGGGATTTAACTGTTATTATACAACATGGAAAATACTTTACCATGTCATCTCATTTAAGTAGCACAAGCGTGTCTGTTGGGCAGGAAGTGAAAGCAGGTACTTTATTAGGTAAATCTGGCATTAATTTAGAGGGCGAGGGCTCGTTACTGTTTATTTTAAGCAAAGAAGGAAAGTCATTGGACCCTGAATCCTGGCTTCGTAACAGAAGATAATTTCTCGTTTCTTTTTATGCATTAGTTTTTTTATATTACAATCTAATAAACGATTGTGATGTCAAAATATATCTTATCCTTTGATCAGGGCACTACAAGTAGTCGCGCCATATTGTTTGATCATCATGGGCAAATACATGGTATTGCGCAAAAAGAATTTACACAACACTTTCCGCAACCAGGATGGGTAGAACATGATGCAATGGAAATTTGGAGTACTCAAATTGGCGTTGCGAGCGAAGCAGTGACGCATCAAAATTTAGCTTTAACCGATATTGCGGCTATTGGCATTACCAACCAAAGAGAAACAACGGTTGTATGGAATAATAAAACAGGACTGCCCATTTACAATGCGATAGTTTGGCAAGACAGAAGAACTGCAGACTTCTGTGATGAATTGAAAGCAAAGGGTTTGGCGGAAATGATTCAAGAAAAAACAGGATTGGTTATTGATGCTTATTTTTCTGGATCAAAAGTTAAATGGATTTTGGATCATGTGGAAGGTGCTAGGGAATTGGCAAAAAACGGAGACTTATGTTTTGGCACCATTGATAGTTGGTTGGTATGGAAACTTACCAATGGCAAAGTGCATGTTACCGATGCAACCAATGCTTCCAGAACCATGTTGTTTAATATTCACACTTTGCAATGGGATATGGAATTATTGACCTTATTCGATATTCCAGTTAATATTTTACCTACTGTAAAAAGTAGTAGTGAAGTTTATGGACACACCAATCAATTGTTTACCAATCATGAAATTCCTATTGCAGGTATTGCGGGCGATCAGCAATCAGCCCTGTTTGGTCAAATGTGTACCGTGCCTGGTATGGTGAAAAATACCTATGGTACTGGCTGTTTCATGTTAATGCATACAGGCGAGAAAGCGGTTCGTTCAAAAAATAATTTATTAACCACCATTGCTTTGCAATTAAATGGACACACTTTTTATGCATTAGAAGGAAGTGTCTTTATTGGAGGCGCGGTGGTGCAATGGTTAAGAGACGGCTTACATTTAATTCGTAAATCAAGTGAGGTAGAAGATTTAGCAGCTCAGGTGGAAGATACCGATGGCGTTTACATGGTCCCTGCATTTGCTGGTTTAGGAGCCCCTTATTGGAACCAACATGCTAGAGGCACCATTGTAGGAATTACAAGAGGCACTAATGCTGCGCATATAGCACGTGCTGCTTTGGAGAGCATTGCATTTCAGAGTTATGATTTATTAAAATCCATGGAAGGAGATGCAGGTATACCCATTGCAGAGTTAAGGGTAGACGGCGGTGCGACACATAATAATATGCTTATGCAATTTCAATCGGATATTGTAAATACCAAAGTAGTGCGTCCAACTATTGTAGAGACCACAGCATTGGGTGCAGCTTATTTGGCCGGGTTAGCGGTAGGTTTTTGGAAAGATATAGAGGAGTTAAGATCCAAGTGGCAGGTAGATAAAACATTTACACCAAAGATTGAAGATGCACAAAGGTCAAAAAATATTCAAGGTTGGGAGCGAGCCATTAAAACAACCAACCATTGGTAACGACTGTATCTATTTTTAAAAAATAAAAATAAACAACGCAACAAAATGTTGCACAAAAACAAATTATATGACACCATTTATTGCTGAATTATTTGGTACTGCTATTGTTATCATCATTGGGAATGGAGTCGTTGCCAATGTAGTGCTCCCTAAAACAAAAGGGAATAATGGAGGTTTAGTAGCTATTGTACTTGGGTGGATGATTGCAGTTTTTGTGGGCGTTTATATTACCACGCCTTCAAGTGGGGGGCATTTAAATCCTGCAGTGACCATTGCTTTAGCGGTTGCAAAAAAGTTTGCATGGGATAAAGTAGGGTTATATATTTTAGCTCAAATTTTAGGTGCCATGTTAGGGGCCTTTGTGGTTTGGCTCATATACCGACCTCATTTCAATGAAACGAATGATCCAGCCGATCAGTTGGCTTGTTTTTCAACTGGGCCATCTATAAGAGACCTAAAACAAAACATATTAGTAGAAACCATTGCAAGTTTTTTCTTTTTATTGGGCATTTTCTTTATCAAGCCTGCAGGCATAGAAATGGGAGCCATGTCGGCCTTGCCGGTTGCCCTTTTGGTAGCAGGAATTGGTTTTGGCTTAGGTGGTCCAACGGGTTGGGCTATCAATCCAGCCAGGGATTTAGGCCCTAGAATCATGCATTTTATCCTCCCAATGAAGGGGAAAGGTACGAGTGACTGGGGTTATGCCCTTGTTCCAGTAGTTGGCCCCATCATGGGTGGAATTTTAGCTGCTATTATATACCTACAATTTTTGCAATAATGGGGTAAAATCATACCTTTGCAGCCGAAACCGAAAAATATGTCAACAGCAGGTAAAATTAAACAAGTTATTGGTGCGGTAGTGGATGTGCAATTTCCTAATCAGAAAGCACTTCCTGAAATATACAACGCCCTAGAAATTACAAGACCAGGTGGCCAAAAATTGGTACTTGAAGTACAACAACATCTTGGAGAAGATAGCGTTCGTGCTATTGCCATGGATGGTACCGAAGGTTTAGTAAGAGGAATGGAAGTAATTGATTTAGGCAGAGCCATTACCATGCCAATTGGTGAGGGAATTAATGGTCGCTTGTTCAATGTAACAGGGGACGCCATTGATGGTTTACCTCAGTTAGATAAAACAAATGGTCGTGCAATACATGCTAATGCGCCAAAGTTTGAAGACTTGAGTACTGCCACAGAAATTTTATTTACAGGTATTAAAGTAATTGACTTAATTGAGCCATATGCAAAGGGTGGTAAGATTGGTTTGTTTGGTGGTGCGGGTGTAGGTAAAACAGTATTGATTCAAGAGTTAATTAACAATATCGCAAAAGGACACGGAGGATTATCCGTGTTTGCGGGTGTAGGTGAAAGAACACGTGAGGGGAATGACTTACTTCGTGAGATGATTGAAGCAGGCATCATGAAATATGGTGATGCATTCAAACACAGCATGGAAGAAGGTGGATGGGATCTAAGCAAAGTAAACTTAGAAGAATTAAAAGAATCAAAAGCTACTTTCGTATTCGGTCAAATGAACGAACCTCCTGGAGCACGTGCGCGTGTTGCCTTAAGTGGTTTAACCATTGCAGAATATTTCCGTGATGGTGATGGTACTGGAAAAGGAAAGGATATCTTATTTTTCGTAGACAATATCTTCCGTTTCACACAAGCAGGTTCTGAGGTATCGGCTTTATTGGGTCGTATGCCATCGGCGGTAGGTTACCAACCAACATTGGCAACCGAGATGGGATTGATGCAAGAGCGTATTACTTCAACTAAAAACGGTTCAATTACCTCTGTACAAGCGGTATATGTTCCTGCCGATGACTTAACCGATCCAGCGCCAGCAACTACATTTGCGCACTTGGATGCGACAACGGTATTGTCTCGTAAGATTGCCGATTTAGGAATTTATCCTGCGGTGGATCCATTGGATTCTACTTCAAGAATTTTAACGAAGGCAATTGTGGGTGATGCGCATTACGATACTGCACAAAGAGTGAAAATGATTTTACAACGTTATAAGGAATTACAAGATATCATTGCCATCTTGGGTATGGATGAATTAAGTGATGAAGATAAATTAGTGGT
>CANHIR010000018.1 GCA_947461015.1 Bacteroidota bacterium
AAGGAAATGGACCCTTACACCGTAACCTTGGAGGAATTAACCCCAATGATTGCGGAAAAAAGAAAAGCAAAAGACGAACGTACCATTAAAGTATTTGAAAAAGAAAAGATTCAGCTTTTAAGAGGCCCATACGGTCCATATATTAAACAAGGTTTGCGCAATTTTAAATTAACCAAAGATCAACAAGAAAAAGTGGAAACCTTAACCATTGAAGAAGTAAAGGAAATCATTGAAGAATTGAAAAAGAATCCTCCACGCAAAACCGCACGTAAAAAGAAAGCTTCGTAATATAATGCGATGAACTCATAAAAAAAGGGATGCAAAATTGCATCCCTTTTTTTATGAAAACAGTTTTATGCTATACCGTAGCAGGCTTACTCATTAACCTCAAATAATTAACGTGCGCCTTGATAGCACTTGCCACCGTTGGGTATTCAATGTATTTTATCTTAAAATCCTTGCAAGCTTGCTTTACAATTTTAGAAATGGCAGGATAATGTACATGTGAAATTTTAGGGAATAAATGGTGTTCAATTTGATAATTCAATCCGCCCACTAACCAAGAAACCAATTTGCTTTTTGTTGCAAAATTTGCTGTTGTCGAAATTTGGTGAGTTGCAAATTCATCGGGCATTTTATTTTCTGGCTGTATTGCGACAGGAAACTCAGTATGCTCAACGGTATGTGCCAATTGAAACACTATGCTTAAAACAAAGCCGGCTACAAATGTGGCAACGATAAAGCCAACTAGCCAGCTAAGCCATCCAAGCATATAAATTGGCAAAATAACAAAAGCAAATGCATGATACAACTTTACAGACCAAAATTCAAAATGCTCCATAAAAGTCATGCTTTTGATAGAAACAGAACCAATCTTTTTAGAAAAGTATTTTTTGTAATCTGTAAAAAATATCCAAAATATATACAACAACATGTATAGAAACCAAAAGTAAATATGTTGAAAACGATGAAGTAAATAGTGCTTTTGGGTAGGCGCCATTCTCATAAATACCCCTACTTCAATATCATCGTCTACTCCATCTATATTTGTATAAGTATGATGAATGGTAACATGCTTCATACCCCACATAAATCTACTAGCACCTAATACACTTATGGAAGAAGAGGCTAATTTATTCAACCAGGCGTATTTACTAAAACTACCATGACTACCGTCGTGCATTACATTAAAACCAATGGCCGCAATTAAACAACCAAAAAAAACACTCTCTATGATGGCAACCGCATTAGAAGGTGTAAAAAAAATTAAATGGGTATAAGTAATAAATAAAAGAGCAGTTAAGATAATAGCTTTTGAAAACAACTTGTAATTGCCAGTGCCTTTTATTTCATGTTGATCAAGATATTCCTTAACTCTTCGTTTTAACTCCGCATGTAAAGAATTTGCCTTTACTGGGAATTTTGGAGCAGCAATTGTTTGTGTTTGCATGTATATAAAATAATAGGTAAATATAGCTATTAAACCCTATTCAAGGCTTTAAAATTCAATAATTTAGGGTGAACGAATAATATTGTAATTTATTTTACGTATTTCGCTAAATTATATCCACAGTGATGGGATAACTATTGTGTAAATATGTCAAAAAAAATGCGTTGATTTGAATTCTTAAACAACAATTTATTTTGATTATGGTGAACGAAAAAGAAATAAAAGCCCTTTTCAATTTAATTGACGACCCAGATGAAGAGGTTTTTAATACCATTCAAGATAGGCTCTTGGTATACGGGGCTCCTATCATCCCAGACCTAGAAAACCTATGGGAAAATACCCTAGATGAGTCCACACTGGAGCGCATTGAATTGATGATCTATAAGCTTCGTTTACAAGATTTAAAAGATGCTTTTTTACAATGGAAGTCATCCCCCTCCCCCTCTTTGTTTGAAGGTGCTTTGTTGGTAAACAAATTTCAATTTCCAGAGCTTGCTATTGACACATTGAGGCATCAGATGGAAAAAATTAGACGCAATATATGGCTAGAGTTAAATAATTATTTAACGCCATTAGAACAAGCCAATGTCCTTAGAAATATTTTATTCAATTATTACCAAATTAAAGGTGTTGAAGTAAACTATGAAAAACCGGAAGAGTTTTTAATTTCTGCACCACTTCAATTTAAAAAAGGCAATGCTTTTGCTAATACCATTTTATATGCCGAGCTATGTCACCAATTAGAAATTCAAGCCGCTTTTATTAATATCCCTAAACAATGTATTGTTGCATTTTATACCCCCGATTGGGATCCTGCAGAAAACTATCCTCATCCTCAGGAATATATACAGTTTTACGTTGAAGGAACAACTGGTCACCCATTTTCTCAAAAAGACTTAGACCAATATTTCACCAGATCTAATATTGAACCAAAGAACCTTTATTATAAACAACTTTCCAATGTGCGCATTATCAATAAACATCTTTTAGAATTGGCTAAATGTTTTACTAGTCCTATATTACAATACAAGCAAAAGGACTTAACCGATATTGCAAATCTATTAGAAGACTAATGGAGATACTTGTACAACATATCTATCATAGTCCTATTGGCAAAATTAAAATTACAGCCGATGAACAGTGTATCACTGAGCTTGTTTTTGTAGAAGCGTCGGAGTTAGCTGATATAGATGAACAAGAAGAAGGATTGCCAGAAATTATTCATCGTTGTGTGGATGAATTGATGGAATATTTTTCAGGAAATAGGAAGCATTTTACCGTTCCCATTAACCAAGAAGGCACAGAATTTCAGCAAAAAGTTTGGAAAGAATTATACGAACTACCTTTTGGTAAAACCATGAGCTATGCCGATCTTGCAAAAAAATTAGGCGACCCAAAATGTATTCGTGCGGCTGCATCTGCAAACGGCAAAAATAAAATTGCCATTATTATTCCTTGTCATAGGATAATAGGAACAGATCAATCTTTGGTTGGATATGCATGGGGCAAAGCAAGAAAGCGCTGGCTACTACAACATGAATTCAGACTTGAACATGGTGTTCAAACCTTATTTTAGGATACTCCCATCAAACCCAAAAGGTAGCAAATTACTGGCGGCAGGAATAATCATTACTGAACCTGTCATCCCGGATAAAATAATTTTAATAGGTGCACCATATCTATTTTCAAAGTCCAATAAGGATTGTCTACACATTCCACAAGGCGAAATGGGCTCATTTGAATCCTTGCCAACCGGTTGATAACTAATGGCCATTGTATGGATACTTAACGAGGGGAATTGGCTACCTACACTATTTAATAAAGCCCTTTCGGCACATACTCCAACGGGAAAGCTAGCACTTTCTTGGTTTGCCCCAATTACCACTTGCTCATTAGATAAACGTGCTGCAGCTCCCACTAAAAAATTGGAATAAGGCGCATACGCATTTTTAGTAGCATTTCTGGCCGCTTCTAGCAACTCCTGATCCTCCTTTGTTAAGCGTGAACTATCTGCAAGCTGTTCATACTCAAATTCAAATTTTTGATGCATGGTAGCTATTTAATTAAATTGAATAATCTGTTCCATCGAATGGCTTTATCATAGCTAAACCAAATAAGTGCTGCCCTTCCAACAATATGTGTTTCTGGCACATATCCCCAGAATCGACTATCCTGACTTCTGTGACGATTATCTCCCATCATCCAATAATAATCCTGCTTAATTATATAGGTTGTTGCAGCGGTGCCATTAATATAATATTGACCATTTTTTTTATCAAGCGTATTGTGTTCATATGTAGCAATTAAACGACTATATAACTCAATGTTATTGTCATTTAAGGAAATTACATCTCCTTTTTTAGGAATACGAAGTGGACCAAAATTGTCCATTGTCCATGGATAGTGGATTGTATCAAAAGGGAATGTTCTGCCAGCAGTATTGTCTACAAACAATTCTACCGATTTTACATTTGGTAATTTTCTTACATCATTAGCAGCAGCTGCTGTCATATTAATTGAATAGGTATTTGGACTTTCGGGTAATACCTGAAAATCTGTATTTGCTTCTGCTGTATTTATGCCTAAATTTTCTTGTAAATAATTTTCTGGAATTGGATTGCCGTTGGTCACCACAATGTATTCTGTTTGTGCATTGGGAGCAACAAAAGCTTGTTGGCCATTTACATATAACTGACTGTTCTTTACTTGAATCACATCACCAGGGATACCAACACAACGTTTGATATAATTGTCTGTTTTGTCAATTGGATGTACAAGAAGAGACAAGCCTTCTTCTGCTAATTTTTCAGTAAGCTTTACTCGGTCTCCTTTAAATTGATCTCTTAGTACGTCGTAATATGGAACCTTACTTCCAAAGTCTGGTGAATTAATAATAGTATCTCCGGCAGGAAAATTAAACACCACTACATCATTTCTTTTCACCTCTCTAATTTTGGGCAAACGATAATAATCCAAATTTATCCACTGCAAATAAGAAGGCGTTGTTATAGAACCAGGCATGGTATTGTGTACAAAAGGGAATGACAATGGTGTCATGGGAATACGAGCCCCGTAGGTCACTTTATCAACAAACAAAAAATCATTGACTAGCAATGTCTTTTCCATACTTCCAGTGGGGATCACATATGCCTCAAATAAAAATGTTCTAATAATTGTAGCAGCAACCACCGCAAAAACAGCAGCATCAATCCACTCTCTAGAGGCTGGTTTATGATAATGTTCTAATGCATTCGTGCCATGCCATTTTGTTGTTTTCGAAAAGCCTAAATAAGGCAAATATATAAATGGAACAATTGCAGTTAATGTATGTTGAATAAAATTAACTTTCTTAAAATGCATTACAAATATGATTGAAATCCAAAGGGTCACAAACTGTCCAACAATTGGTATAAGTTGTATCCAAAACCACACTTTTTTTATATTACATAGTTTTACTACTTCCCAAGTATTATATATGGGAACAATCGCTTTTTTATTTTCAACTCCTGCTTTTTTTAATAATGCATATATTCCTATATGCCAGCCTAGCCAATACAGCATCACTAATACAATACCCATATTTAAATTTTTACTGTAACAAAAATATCCCTTTGTGAGGGATATTTATAAAAAAGATTGTTAATTACTTTATAGTTATATAAAAGGCTAAATTAAAGGATGATTAATCCAATAAATAGGCTATTTATACTGCCCCATTACTTCTTTCACTAATTTAACTGACCTAGCAATGTCTGGGATGGCCAATGCCGTTAAATTAGGTGCATAATGCATAGGAGCGTCAGCACTTGTGATTCTTCTGATTGGCGCATCTAAATAATCAAAGCCTTCCTTTTGAATACGGTAGGAAAGTTCAGATGAAACAGATGCGAATGGCCATTGTTCTTCAATAATAACCAAACGATTTGTTTTCTTAACGCTGGTTAATACCGTCATCCAATCTAATGGTCGAATAGTTCTCAAATCAATTACTTCTGCACTGATGCCCTCTTTTTCTAATTCAGCGGCTGCGCCCAATGCAACTTTCATCATTTTGTTATAAGAAACAATGGTAATGTCCGTACCCGCTTTTTTAACATCTGCTAACCCTAATGGGATATAATATTCCTCCTCAGGTACATCACTTTTATCTCCATACATCACCTCACTTTCTAAAAACATAATTGGATCCTCTTCATATCTAATGGCTTGTTTTAATAAGCCCTTTGCATCATATCCATTGGAAGGAGATACTACTTTAATACCCGGAATATTAGCTAAATAACTTTCAAATGCTGTAGAGTGCTGTGCTCCTAATTGGCCTGCACTTCCATTGGGTCCTCTCATAACAATAGGACAACCAATTTGACCACCACTCATCGCCAACATTTTACTAGCTGTGTTTAGAATTTGATCTAAGGGCAAAACTGCAAAGTTCCATGTCATGAATTCTACAATAGGTCTTAACCCATTTTGGGCAGCACCAACCGCTACTGCAGTGAAGCCCAATTCAGATATTGGCGTGTCAATAATTCGTTTTTCTCCGAATTCAGCCAACATACCCTGGCTTACCTTATAAGCACCGTTGTACTCTGCAACTTCTTCTCCCATTAAAAGAACTCGCTCGTCTCTTCTCATTTCCTCAGACATTGCCTCTCGCAATGCTTCTCTAAAAGCTATTGATCGCATTTATTTGGATTTAATTTGAGTCACAAAATTAGCGTTTTATATAGGAAAATGAGTGTTTTTAGGCAAAAAAAATCCCTCCCCGACGAATCGAAGAGGGACTTCTAAGGCTAACCCACCTTAAATCCTATAATATATTATATGCAAAACTTACATAGTATAATCCACCAATTTGTGGACTACCAAATGCAGTTGTGTAATAACGGTTAAAGATGTTCGTGCCACCCACTTTAATCAAAGATTTGATTGAAGGCACTTTGTATGTAAGAACAGCGTCTACAGTTTGGTATGAGTTAACTTTTCCTACAGCAAATGTACCTTCATAAGTGAAGTCATCTTGGTAGTGTAAGTTAGCACCAAAACCTAATCTGTTCTTAAATAAGAAACCACTGTTGTTGATTGCAAAATTTGCTCTGAACAAAGGTGTGTTGAAATAAGAAATAAATCCTTTTGGTAAACTTCCAATTTCGTCTGTGTAAATGCTTGAAGAGAATGTAAAGTTATGAGGCAACATGTAGTCAGCAGAAAGACCCCAACCACTAGTGAATACATCACCAGGAGCGTTTGTAGAAATGCTGTAAGCAATGCGCTTAGAGCCATCTAACAAGTCACTTAATTGAGGGCTTGCAGCATTACGAGATTGCAATACAGTTACACCACTAATAAAGTTAGTGTACTTACCTGCGTAAGCATAAAAGTCAATCAATAATTTTTTATTAATCAATGTCTTATAACCTACTTCAAATGAACTCATTGATTCAGGCTTAAACTCTCCAAACTTTTGTTCCACTGGTGCACCAGCTAAAACACTTGACAAAGAATAAGCTGGGTTTGTGTTAAACTTGTAGTAATCTCTTAATTGAGGTAAACCACCCATTAAACGAGTACCGCCGCCTACTAACAAGTTAATCCATTGATTTTGTGTAGTTGGGAAACGGTAAGCTTGTTGGTATGAAATACGGATATTGTTATCCTCTGCAACTTTAATAACTGCAGACGCTCTTGGCGTAAAACGACCAGCAAAGTTTTGATTCTTATCATAACGACCAGACAATGATACTTTTAAGATATCACCAAAGTAACGCTTAGACAATTGAGCAAAAGCACCAGTTTCGTTAATGCCAATTTTACCTGCTGTATCAGCAAATAAAGTTCCTTGAGATTTTAATGCATAGTTCTTAATGGTAGCACCCACTAATAAATCTGCATTGTATTTATCTAAACCAAATAATTCTGTTAAGTTATAATTTGCTTCAGTAACACTTAATTCCGATTTATCTAAGAAACGACCACCACCTTTAGAAATTGGCACACCAGCAACTGACTTGAATAAGTCAGATTCGCCAATTTTGCCTGTTGGTCTACCTGCATCTGCAACCGCTCTAGCAGCAGCTCCTGCATCTAATATATTCATACCTGCGTCTCTGTATGTAACAAAGGCTGCAGTGAATGTTGGATACCAAGTAGTACTTGGCTTCCAAGCCTCATTGAATAAACGAGTAGCAATTGTTGCATTGTATGAATCACCAGAATTTTCGATTGTTTTATAAGTTCTAAACATCCAGTTCTTAGATTTTACTTCAAACTTAAATTGACTTAATTGTAAGTTGTATATAGAGTAACGGTCACTTCCTGTATAAACCGTGTTACCAGAACCAGTATATGCACTAAATGAAGCCTCCGTTTTATCATCTATTTTATAATGAAGAGATCCTGTAACTTTTAAGTTTTTAGCAATTGGATTAATTACATCTGCTTCAGCATAACCAGTACGGCTAACATTCACTCCTGTAAACATTCCTTTTGCTTCTCCAAATAAATAAGGAGCATATGGAGCTAATGCAGCGTTTGCACCTTTTAAGAAAGCAGAATAAGTAGTTAAGTTCACCGAGTAAGGACCTGCAACAGCAGCACCATATAATTGTCCATAAGCAGCATTTGCAGCAGTTGCATTACCACCATAAGCAGCAGTCAATGCACCAAGTACACCCGCTTTTACAGAACCAAATATAGAACTTAAAGAAGAAGTTGTTTCATCACCATAAACGTTAACACCGTCATAGTTGAAATCAGAATATCTATTTCCAGGGATTGCTTGACCGTTTTGAGTACCAGTTGTTCTAGAATAGTTTTGATCATTTTTAGCTAACCAGTCTTGTGCCTCAGTGTATTGAGTTGCAATTTTATAAGCCCAACGATCGCCAATTTTGCTAGCATATCTTACTGAATAGTCTTTGTATGCAGCTCTAGGACGTTGGTAATCATCAACGTGGTTTACACCTTGCTTAATTTGGAAGCTTAAACCTTGATATTTGAACGGGTTTTTGCTATTAATTAAAACGGTACCATTCATTCCGCCTGAACCATATAAAGCAGAAGAAGCACCTGGTAATAATTCCATATTGTCAACGTCTAATTCTGTAAGTCCACTTATGGTACCTACAGAGAAGTTTAAACCTGGAGCTTGGTTATCCATTCCGTCTATTAATTGATTTAAACGATTGTTACCACTACCGTTAAATCCTCTTGTTGAAATACTTTTGAAAGTTAAACTTGCAGCAACTACGTCAACACCTTTCAAATTTGCAAGGATGTCATAGTAGTTAGTAGCAGCAGCAGATTTAATTTGAGCAGTGCTCACACGCTCAATTGATACTGGAGACTCCAATATTCTTTCCGCTACTCTTGATGCAGAAACAACTACATCAGAACCTAATACATAACTAGGCTTTAAGCTAACACTAACTTTTGTAGTATTTGCATCAATTGCAACTTCTTTTGATTCATATCCAACAGAAGAAAACACCAAAGTAAAAGGCGCTTTTTGTGTTGTAAATAACTTGAAATTTCCTTTGTCATCCGTAAATGTACCTGCGTTACCACCCTTTACTGTAATTGTAACAGCAGATAATGATTCCGAAGTAGTTGAATTTTTAACGGTACCTGTAATGGGACCAGCTGTTTGGGAATTTGCCGAAATTGCCATGAACATAGCAAGACAAACTAAACCCATATGGCTTAAAAATCGTTTCATAAATGTTTGTTTTTAATTGAATTGTGATACAAAATAACAAAATATTAGCATTTAAAAAAATTATCCATATTTCCTGTTTAATTTTTAATTTAGTGGCATGAAATTACAGTCATTCCCACAGCAAAAAAGTGAATACCACGGAAAGGTTAGAGATGTTTATTATATTGAAAATCAATTACTTGTAATGATTGCGAGTGACCGTATTTCCGCATTTGATGTAATTTTACCCAGACCCATCCCATTTAAAGGTCAGGTGTTAAACCAAATAGCAGCTTACATGCTGGAAAAAACAGCCGATATCTGCCCAAACTGGCTTTTAGATACACCAGCCCCAAATGTAGCTATTGGAAAAGAGTGTACCCCTTTTAAGATTGAAATGGTGGTAAGAGGGAATTTAGTGGGTCATGCTTGGAGGACTTATCAAGCTGGGGGTAGAAAGTTATGTGGAGTGACATTACCTGAGCATATGGTCGAAAACGACTTCTTTCCTACTCCAATTATTACCCCTTCCACAAAAGCGAGTGAAGGACACGATGAAGATATTTCAAAAGAAGAAATTATTAAGCAAGGTTTGGCCTCTGCTGAAGATTGGCTTGTTCTAGAAAAATACGCATTGGCTTTATTTGAAAGAGGAAAGGAAATTGCTGCTAAACAAGGATTGATTTTAGTAGACACTAAATATGAGTTTGGAAAAATAGGCGACACTATTTATTTAATGGATGAAATACATACCCCCGACTCTTCAAGATATTTTTATGCGGATGGATTTGAAGAAAGACAAGCTAAAAAAGAAAAACAAAAACAATTAAGTAAAGAGTTTGTGCGCGAGTGGCTGATTGAAAACAATTTTATGGGCAAGGAAGGACAAACAGTTCCTAAAATGAGTGATGAATGGATTGATACCATTTCAAAACGCTACATTGAATTGTATGAAAAAGTAATTGGCGCCCCTTTTAAGCCTGAACCAAAAACCACCGAAGAGACTTACGATTTAATTTGCAGTTCGTTATTGAAACTAAAGGATTAAAAAAAAACTTCTTTATAACTTTACTTCAATATCCTCTCCTAACCTTGGTCTGAGTCTTTGTTTGCTTTTATTAAAAACCTGTATGCCGTTTTTTTGGCCAGCCCTTAATTTTTCTTGTTCTTCTAATGGTAAGTGATAAACATCTTTACACGCTGGAGTACAACATCCATCAAAGCTTTTCGCACAGTCTTCGCATTGAATAAATAGTAAATGGCAGGCATCATTTTTACAATTGGTATGGGTGTCGGCTGGCTTGCCACATTGATGACATTTTGAAATAATATCATCTGTTATTTTTTCTCCTAGTCTTTCATCAAATACAAAGTTTTTACCTTTAAACTTACTCTCAATTCCAGCTTCTTTTATTTTATTCGCATAATTAATAATCCCTCCTTCTAAATGAAATACATTTTTAAAGCCCTGGTGTAACATATAGGCACTTGCCTTCTCGCACCTAATGCCACCGGTGCAATACATGATAATGTTTTTATCCTTTTTATCTTTCATCAAGTCAACTGCCATGGGCAATTGTTCTCTAAAAGTATCAGAGGGTATTTCAATGGCTTTTTCAAAATGTCCTACTTCATATTCATAATGATTGCGCATATCAATTACAATAGTGTCTTCTTTTTCCAATAGGGCATTCATTTCCTGCGCATTTACATATTTGCCTTTATTCTCCATGCTAAAACTTGGATCATCAATGCCATCTGCAACTATTTTTTCGCGTACTTTAATTCTTAATACCCAAAAGCTTTTTCCATCATCATGAACGGCCACATTTAAGCGCAGCCCTTTTAATGGTTTATAAGAAAATAAAAAGTCTTTGAAAATTTCTAAATTGTGATTAGGCACACTTATCTGCGCATTAATGCCTTCTTTGGCCACATAAATACGACCAAATACTTTCATCGCATTAAAAGCTCGGTATAACTCGTCCCTAAAAGCTTGAGGATCTAAAATTGAAAAATACTGATAAAAGCTAAGGGTTGTTCTTGGGAATTGCTCCTCATACAACTTTACTTTCAACTCCTCATTGGAGATGCGATTGTGCAATACTGACATATAAAAAAATTTAAGCTCAATTACAGATTAAGCAAATTGTTCACAAAGATATGTAAATACTATTTTTCTTTCCTAATAAAACTTCCAGTCAACGATGAAAGCCCCCCTAATAAAAAACCAATTATAAATGTGACAGTTATTAAAATATTATAGGCCCCTTTCAATTTAAAAATAGAAGCCACTTTCGTGGAAAGTATATGGTTATTTTGCTGATCTATCATAAGCGTTAGTGCTAACCATAATAATCCAACCCCCATTGCCCCAGACAAGAAAGCCCTCCAAGGTTTTTGTACAATGGCTATGGATAGTAGGAAATTGGCAGGCACAAAGCTCCACCATGGTAGTTTCCCGTAAATGCCTACAGCGTATGTTAACAATGCGGAAAGCAATGTAACAGTGATAAATTTTATATAAACTTGTTTGTTTGATTTCATGATTTCTAATTAATTATTTTATGCTATGCTTTTTTAAATTGAATATGCCATTTTGCAAATTTATTTTCTAGGAGTTTTGCTTTTGGCAAAAACAATAATCTATAATATTCGCCTGCAGCCCATTTATCTATAAAGCTATCGTAATAAGGACTACCAGGGTTACCGCTTTGTCCACCCGGATACAAGCCATATGCCTCAATCTCATCCGTTAAATGGACCACCATTCTCCAACTTGGTCCATGATTTTCTGTAGTTGCGTTCACAATGTTTACCCCTCCTCCAATTGGCAAATCCATTCTGCTTAATTCAGGAGTTTTAGTTAAGTGTAGCACCCTTGTTGCTTTATACTTTGACCACTCTAATTTATTTTCCTTTTCAAGCTCCATCAGCTTTTTTGTTGCCTTTTCAACCCCAAGGTTTACTTGTTCTTTTAAGGTTTCTACTTTGCCCTTTGTTCTTATGTCATCGGCTACGGAAAAATTACTGTCCTTATTCATTTGATCAACTAAAACATATGCTTCCGGTTTTGTTAAAGGAATGGAGGACCCTGCTAATTCATCCCCCCAAACAGCTTGTTCTACACTGTCCCAAATTATTTTAAAAGCAGTAGTGCCTTTTGAATTTCCGTTATTGTTAAAATCCCAATTATTCATCTCCCTCACCATTCTTTTAGCATTTGTACTTAATATATTGGGATCAATGAATTTATTTAATGCTGGCCTAGCCACTTCTGCAAAAACATTATAATTACTGGTTTGTAATGCTTGCATATTGGCAACCGTGATATTGGTCATCGTGTCTAATCGCTTATTAACACTAATTCCTCTGTATAATGGGAAAGATGCTGCCGTTCCTAAATAATATGGATAAGTTGAGTCCACTGCTTTTTGGTTTGCACTACTAACAAACCCCCTTGCAGGATTCATCATAAATGGATTCTCTTCATTTGGAATAAATCCTTGCCAATCATAACTTTTATCAATGCCTGGCATGATAAAATCTCCTTGTCTATTCCACCTTGCTACAAAACTACCCTGTTGCTTTATGGCAATGTCTCCTGTTTTACTTGCAAAAACAAAATTTTGTCCCGGACATTTCCATAAAGAAATGGCAGCTAAATAGTCATCAAAGTTTTTTGCTCTATTTAATTTATAAAATGTTTCAACTCCAGTAGAGGCATTGTGCCCTGTCCACCTTACTGCCAAATTTCTTCCTTTTGATTGTTCATCCTTAAAATGACTATCATACATGGTTGGTCCCCAATAAGTCATTGCAATATTTTCAACTACATCCGCACTATCCTTTACTTTAATTAATTCTTGTCTATTGGTGGTTGGCGTCCAGGTTCCATTTAATAAGTATTCTTTCTGCGTATTGTCCTTAAATTTTAATTCATAAAAATCCAACACATCACGGCCGGCATTGGTAACACCCCAAGCAATATTGTCATTAAATCCAATAATCACCGCGGGAGAACCAGGAAAACTCGCTCCATAAGTACTGTGGGTGGGTGTGGTAATTTGCATTTCATACCAAAGGGAAGGAAGATTTAACCCTAAATGAGGATCACTGCATAAAATGGGGCGCCCCGATTTTGTTTTCGAACCAGATACGGCCCAGTTATTGCTTCCATTATTTTTATCTGGTGCTTCTGGAGTTGCTCCATCAACCAAAGTAGCAGCATTTGAATTGTTCTTTTTCAAATAAGCTGAATCTGCGCTAATTGGTGTGAATGGCTTTATCGAGGGGCTAGCAAAAGCAGTGCCCTTTGGAATGATTGGATCTAAAGAATCTTGTTGATTGGTATACATTTTTTCAAATAAATCATATCCAAGATAATCTCTTGTATTTGTTAATTGTAAATCTGCAACTGATGCTCTTCCTGTTAAATCATAGGACATTAACATTAAAAATAAATATGTTTTTTTGGGCGTCCACTGTTCCGGTTCGTAATTCAACAATTTATATTCAAAAGGCAAATCTGCTGGTGACAATTGTTTTAAATACGCATTAACGCCTGCAGTATAAGCATCCACCGTTGCCTTCATTTCTGGATTGTGCTCATTAATATATTTTTCAGTTTCTTCTGCACCATAAACCATTCCTAATCTTCTAAATTTACGGTCACTTACCAATGTTTTTGATCCTAAAACCTCACTTAATCTACCTGAAGCTGCTCGTGTTTGAAAATCCATTTGCCAAAATCTAAACTTAGCATGTAAAAAGCCTTGCACGAAATATGCATCCTGGTCATTATCCGCATAAATATGTGGAACCAATCTTTCATCCATATATACATCCACATTGCCTTTTAATTCACCCGCAACAATGGATGCGTCAAAATTTGCATTCACCTTTTCGGCGTTTTTCCAAAAACCATGTTGTGGAGATAAAAAATAACCAAGCCTTGGTGACTTTATTGCTCCAATGGGTAGTTGTATGTTTAATAATACAACCAGTCCTACAGTAGCAAGCGTCGATGAAATAAATGGCAATATGCGCATACGTTTAATTTAGACGCCTAAATTAAGAATTATTTACCAACTTGATTGCTAAAAAATTGAAGGTGATTTTGCAATGGCAAATTTGGATACTGCGCCATTAAGGATTGGGTTTTCCCAATACATGCATGCATAAATTTAAGATGTGCTGAAGATGCACCATAAAATGGTTTATGATTTATTGCCAATTGTAATTCAGCAACCTGTTTCATGATTAGTTGTGTCTCAGGGCTCATGTATGTTTCTACTAATTTATCCCATACATAATGAGAAGCAGCAAAATTAGGATGTACTAGGTCCTCGGCATAAAATCGGTAATCTCTTAAGTCATCAATCACATATTCATAAGCTGGAAAATAAAAAACATCCAAAGCAGTTGAAATTAATTCGTGAACCGCATGAATAAGTACTGCTTTACTCCTATTATTTTCTATTAATCCTTCTCTTAAATGACGAACAGGGCTAATGGTGAAAATAACCTGTAATTGCGGATTAAATGCTTTTAGCTTTGCAACTACTGTTTTTAAATCCTCAATTAACTCGGCTGGTTGCATTAATTTTTTTGTAAACCAATTGGAAGGTGCTTTATGATTGTTCGCAACAATCATCCCTTTACATTGAGGTGCATTTTCATTTAAGGTATATAGCCAAGCAGAACCCAATGTTATAATTAAATGATTTGCTGATTTTAAAAATTGATGTGCCTCCCCAATGGAATTGTTTATTTTTTCTAGCGCCTCAGCCTTAGTGATTCCCGAAAACCTACTATGATGATGCCAACTATTCCAAACATCATTTAAAAGGAACAAATCCGATTCGGTATACTTTTTATTTGAAATACAATCTTCTAAAGCATTACGAACACTTACTGGATTAAACAAAATACCGTGCGGATTCTCTTTTGTTTCAAATAAATGACTTTGCAATTTTGTACCAATATTTTCAGTGAAGCAGGAGCCTATCAAAAATATTTTATCGGCATAAGATATTTTTTTATCCGACGGTTTTGCTTCTAGTGTTAACTTAAATTTTAGTGCGCTCATTGGAAACTTATTTTGAAACAGGGAACAACCTTTGTTTCATGGCTTCATATAAAACAATGCCAGCAGCTACCGATACGTTGAAAGAATCAAAATTCGTTGCCATTGGGATTTTAAAAAAATAATCCGCTGCTTTTGCTAAATATGGCTGAACCCCTCTGCCCTCATCCCCCATTATTATACAAGAAGGAACATTGAAATCCAACTCATGTACATTTTTATCAGCACGCATTTCAGAAGTAAAAACTTGAATACCATTTAAATGTAAATCGTCCACCGCTTTTAATAAGCTACTCACCCTAACTACATGAATATGTTCCAAAGCGCCTGCACTACTTTTAAAAGCTTCCTCGTTTAAAGCGCCCACTCCCTTATCAGGAATAATCAAAGCTTGTGCACCACAACAATGTATACTTCTACTAATGGCTCCAATATTTCTTACATCTGTTACGCCGTCCAACATTACAAAAAGTGGTGTCTCCCCTTTGGCTACCACAAAATCAATCACTTCCTGCAAATCCAAATATTTCACATTTGAAATAAAAGCCAGCACCCCTTGGTGATTGGCTTTTGTCATTCCATTTAATTTTTCAATTGGTACCAATTGAACTGGTATGGTTCTTTCTCTAGCAAATTGCTTTATTTCATTCAATCCTTCCCCTTGCGCATTTTTTTGGATTAATATCTTTTCAATATTCGCTCCAGATTCCAAGGATTCTATTAAAGGTTGACGACCAATAATAAATTTTCGCTCCGTCGTAAAACTAGGTCTTGGACTAAATTTTCTTGGTCCCGAAAATTTTCTTTCTGGTCTATTGTTTCTCTCCTGCATGGTTCAAAGTTAAAGTTTTTACTGCGCTTTCAGTAATGCCCATTTTAAAATGGCAGCCACTGATATAGAATCGGTAATACTCCCATTCATTACCCAATCCACTGCCTGCGCAAATGGCATCTTCATTATTTTCAAATCTTCCGTTTCTTCTGGTTCAGCAGCTCCCGCAATTAAATCCTGGGCAACATACACTACCGCAAATTCGTCTGATACTGAATTGGAAACATGCATTTGTAAGATTTCTGTCCATTTACCAGCTTCAAAACCAGTTTCTTCTTTTAATTCTCGTTTGGCTGCGGTTAGCCAGTCTGTTCCTTCCGGGCATCCCCCTTCTGGAATTTCCCAACTATATAAATCCAAAGGAAAACGATATTGGCCAACCAAATAGGTATTGTCATCAGCGTCTAATGCAATGACCCCAATGGCAACATTTTTAAAATGTACTTTGCCATATATACCCTCATTCCCAGCAGGGGTGATTACCTTGTACTCCGTTAAATTAATCCAAGGATTGTCATATTTTATTTCACTACTTAACTTTTTCCAAGGATTTATTTGATCTTCCATAACTCAAACGGGTTTAATATAAATTATTTTTAAATCTTAAAATAAAAAGCCCGTCCAGAAAAATCGGAACGGGCTTTTATGAGTATCATTCAATTATTTTAAACCGAAAGCTTTTTTAACTTTCGCTACATAATCTAATTTCTCCCAAGTAAATAATTCTACTTTCATCACCTTCTTTTTACCATCCGGAGTCGTAAAAGTTTTAGTAACTGTTTCATTCTTGCGGCCCATGTGTCCATAAGCAGCAGTTTCACTATACATTGGGGTTCTTAACTTTAATCTTTGCTCAATAAAGTAAGGACGCATATCAAATACACTTTCTACTAATTTACCAATTTGACCATCTGTTAATTTTACTTTAGCAGTGCCGTATGTATTTACGTTAATGGATGTTGGTTTAGCAACTCCAATTGCATAAGATACTTGCACTAATACTTCAGAAGCCACGCCAGCAGCAACTAAGTTTTTAGCAATATGACGTGTTGCATAAGCAGCAGAACGGTCTACTTTACTAGGATCTTTTCCAGAGAAAGCACCACCACCATGCGCACCTTTACCGCCATAAGTGTCTACGATAATTTTACGACCCGTTAACCCCGTATCTCCGTGTGGTCCACCAATTACAAACTTACCTGTTGGGTTAATATGATATTTAATGTCGTTGTTAAACAACTTAGCGTATTTCTTGTATTTCGCCTTTACTCTTGGAATTAAAATATCAACAATATCTTTTTTGATTTTCGCTAACATCTTTCCCTCTGCATCAAAATCATCATGTTGCGTACTCACTACAATCGCGTCAATTCTCACTGGCTCGTTCTTGTCGTTGTACTCTAATGTTACTTGAGATTTTGCGTCGGGACGTAAATATTTAATGGCCTTGTTCTCTCTTCTTAAGGCAGCCAATTCAATTAAAATTTTGTGCGCTAAGTCCAATGCCAATGGCATGAAGTCTTCAGTTTCATTGGTTGCATAACCAAACATCATTCCTTGGTCACCAGCACCTTGCTCTTCCTTCTTCTTTTTATCTACTCCTTGGTTGATATCAGCAGATTGTTCGTGGATCGCAGATAATACACCACAGCTATCCGCTTCAAACATATATTCACTCTTAG
>CANHIR010000019.1 GCA_947461015.1 Bacteroidota bacterium
TCTTGCACATCAAATAATAATACATCCACATCTAATAAGTCATTGGCATCTGGGGCATTTTTCTTACCATATAAGGATACAATTTGAATGCCTGTTTTTGCATCTATTTCATCGCTTACTTTTTCGCCAGCATCGGCAGTGCCTCTTAAACCATGTTCGGGTGTAAATACTTTTTGAATGGTAATGCCCGCTTTTTTTAAAGTATCTATCAAATGGGTATTGCCAATCACAGCAGTTTGATTGGTAAATAAACCAACTCTTTTATTTTTTAACAAAGGAAAGTATGCCTCAGTTTGGTAGGCGCCAGGTAATATGGGTGCTTGTGCATTTACCTGCGTAGCAATAAAAAAGAGGGCAACAATTATGATAATACTTTTTTTCATATAAAATAGATGTAGCACAATTTAATAAAAAAAGCGGCTTTACCGCCGCTTTCTGTATAATCCACTAATTTGTTTTCGGATGCTTTATTTAAGTTGTGCTAATTTAAATATTTTGCTACAATAGGAACCCTTCGCCCTACGCCAAAAGCTTTTGGAGAAATACGAATAATGGGACAAAACTGGTTGCGTTTGTATTCGTTGGTGTTTACCATTTTTAAAGTACGATCTACCAAGGCAGCATCAAAACCAAGGGCTTTTATTGCGGAAGGGTCTGCGCGTTTCTCTATGTATTGATATAATATTTGATCTAAAATAGCATAATCAGGTAAACTGTCGCTGTCTTTTTGATCAGGTCTTAGTTCCGCACTTGGTGCTTTTGTGATAATATTTTTGGGAATGATTTCACTGTTTCTGTTAATGAAGTTAGCCAATGCATAAACCTGCATTTTATAACAGTCGCCTAAAACCCCTAATCCACCTGCCATATCACCATACAATGTTCCGTAACCGGTTGCCAATTCACTTTTATTGGAGGTGTTTAATAATACGTATCCTAATTTATTGGCAATGGCCATTAAAATATTTCCACGTGATCTGCTTTGTATGTTTTCTTCTGCTAAAGAAAAAGGCATGTCTTTAAATATGGGTTTTAAAGTGCCTAAGAAACTTTCATATACATCTTTTATGGGAAGGATATCATATGGGTTATCTAAGCGTTTACTTAGTTCAACTGCATCATTTACGGAGTGCTCAGTGGAATAAGGAGAAGGCATTAATATAGCATGTACATTTTCTTTGCCTAGTGCATCACATGCGATGACTAATGTAACAGCAGAGTCAATACCACCAGAGGATCCAAGAATGGCACGTTTGAACCCCATCTTATTGAAATAATCCTTCACGCCTAAAACCAATGCCTTGTAAACTTGATCTATATTTAATTCGGGCAAAAGATTTGCTGGATTTAATTCTTTGTTGGGAACGCGTGCTGCTGGTTCTAAAATTGGTGCATTGATGCTTCCATCCTCACTGCATTCAAAAGTTTGCATGGCAGATTCAAACATGGGTAATGCACCACAAAGGTTTGCATCCTTGTCAAAAACATAGGAACCGCCATCAAACACAATTTCAGTTTGACTACCTACGGCGTTGCAATAAAACAAAGGCCTTTTATATTTAATTACATTTGCTTTAATGGTTGCCTTTCGGTCTTCGTCATGCGTATAATCAAATGGAGAAGCGCTAAGATTTAATAAAATGTCTGGTTGCTGGTCCATCATCTTATCCATTGGGCAAATTCGATACAAGGGATTATCGCCAAGGTTCCAGATGTCTTCACAAATGGTGATGGCTAATTTCTTTCCTTTAAAGGAAATTACTTTCCAATCATCTGCAGGTTCAAAATATCTATTTTCATCAAAAACGTCATAAGTAGGCAAAAGTGTTTTATGAATTTCGGCAATCACTTTTTGCTCATATAAAAAGAAAGCGGCATTATATAAATCCTTCCCTTTTTTATTTGGGTTGCGCGCTGGACTTCCTATAAGCACGCCAATGGTGTCAGCTGCTTCTTTAATACGATCAATGCTTTCGTAGCATTTATTAATAAAGTCGTTAAATTCAACAAAGTCTCTTGCGGGGTAACCACAAACACTCATCTCACTAAATAAAATAAGATCTGCACCTTGTTTTTTAGCTTCTTCAATAGCGCATAACATTTTTTCGGTGTTCTGCTCAAAGTTGCCAATATGATAATTTTGCTGCGCAATAGAGATCTTCATGTGTCAAAGTTCGTTTTTTTAACATAATTAAACTCGCTTTTTTTGTAATTTCACAGATAATGAGAAAACATTTTTTAATACCAGCCCTAATTTTATGTGTTTTGGGATGTAGCCAAAAGCCGGTTGATCCAGCTGCAGGTGCACCTAATTTCCCATTAAATGTTGAAAGGTTTGATAGTGCTTTTTTTGAAATGGATACCCTTCATACCACCGCTTCATTAAATTCGCTACAGTCCCATTTCCCCAATTTTACTACCGACTTTATCACAAAAGTTTTAATGATAAATACACTTCAGGACACCCAGCTGATAAAAACTTATTTAAGAACATATATGCCAATTTATAAAGAGGCAAAGAAATTAAACGCAATTAAGATTGCGCAGCCTTTTTTAGAAGATGGTTTCAAGCACTTTCACTTCTATTTCCCTAATTATAACCTTCCGCATAAATTAATTTTATTTGTGGGTCCATTAGGAATTTATGGAAATATAATTACCAAGGATGCAATTGCGGTTGGGTTGCAAATGTATTTGGGAGCTTCGTCTAGTTGGTATCAGACGGAAAGCTTACAAACAATTTATCCAACATATAAAAACAGTCGTCTCGAGCCAAGTAATATGGTAGTAACTGCGATTGAAAATTTAATTGAAGACCTTCCGCGCATTAAAGAGTCAGACAATTTAATGAACAATATGATTGAAGCAGGCAAAAAGCAATATTTATTAAAAGCTTGTTTGCCTAATTTTCAAGACTCAGTCTTGTTTGATTATACCAATAAACAATTGAAAGTTTTAAATAAAGAAGAGTCAAAAATTTGGGATTATATAGTTGCTGATAAAATGATTTACACTACGAATACATCGGATATGATGGCTTTTATGCAAGAAAGCACAAGCAATGAAATTTTTGGGGAAGATTTCCCTGGAAATATTGGGAAATATATAGGTTTTAAAATTGTAGATATTTGGATGCGTCAAAAAGCACAATCCAATATTACAATGGAACAATTGCTAGCGACTCCTGCACATCAAATTTTCTCCTCTGCTAACTATAATCCTTAAAGTGATTGCCTAATTCAATTTAACAGGTGCTATTAATTTAAAGGGAGGAATATTAACTTTTATTAATTCTCTATTTTCAATATTCTCCATGGTATAGTAGCCTTCCATTTTCCCCAATTCACTTTTCAAATGGCATCCGCTTACATACTGGTAGTTTTTACCTGGCATAATAAGGGGTTGAACACCCACTACGCCTTCGCCTTCAACAATGCGTTGTTCGGTATTGCTATCAAACACTTCCCAATAACGCCTTAATAATTTAACGGGAAATGAATTGTGGTTTTCTATCGTAATGCGATAGGCAAACATGTATTCATTTTGCAATGGATTACTATAGTCCTTTTGAAAAAAGGTATCAATGCTTATTTCAACGCCTTCTGAAATTTTTGAAACCATAATTGGTTCTTCAATTAATAAACCGCAGAGAATACTGCGGGATAAAAGTACCAAAAAAATATACCAATATCCCAAAAATCGACCTCATTTTTTTTTATTAGACCCTTTAAGTAATATACCTTTGCGGCAACGTATGCGTTACGTAGAAAATCACTTATTTAGAACCCAAAATATTCAAATATGAAGGTCGCAGTTGCAAAAGGAGATGGAATAGGTCCAGAAATCATGGAAGCCGTGATAAATGTATTTAATGCTGCAAAAGTGCCATTGGAATACCAATTTGTGGACATGGGTAAGTGGGTTTTTGACAAAGGTTTTAGTAACGGGATGACACCTGAGGCAAAAGCAACCATTGAGGACTTGGGGATACTTTTTAAAGGACCTATGGAAACGCCAAAAGGGAAGGGGGTAAAAAGTGTAAATGTAACGGCAAGAAAAACTTGGAACACTTACGCCAATGATAGACATTTTCAAACTTTAAGTGGAGTAGATACTGTTTTTAGTAAAGCAGGTATCAATATTGATTTAACCATTGTAAGAGAAAATATAGAAGATACCTATGGGGGAATTGAACATATGCTTACGCAAGACGTTGCCTTGGGTAGACGTTTTATTACGCGCAAGGGAAGTGAACAAGTAATTCGTTACGCTTTTGAAATGGCCAAGAAAAAAGGTGCAAAAAGAATTACCTGTGGTCACAAAGCAAACATCATGAAACTTACGGATGGTTTGTTTTTAGAAGTATTTAAGGAAGTAGCAAAGGAGTATCCTCAATTAAATGCAGATGATATTATTGTAGATGATTTATGTATGAAATTAGTAAGTCGCCCCGACTTATTTGACGTAATTGTTTTAACTAATTTACAAGGTGATATTGTAAGTGACTTATGCGCTGGATTGGTTGGTGGGCTTGGATTTGCGCCTTCTTCAAATATTGGAGATCATATTTCTATTTTTGAAGCGGTACATGGAACTGCACCCGATATTGCTGGCAAAAATATTGCCAATCCAACTTCTTTATTATTAAGTGGATTAAGTATGCTTCGTCATTTAGGTTTAATGGAGCAATCTATCATGATTGAAAATGCGTTGTTGTTTACTTTGGAGTCGGGTGTGCATACGGGTGACTTTGGAGATAAGTCTATCCCTTCGGTGAATACAACCATTTTTGCACAAGCCATTATGGATAATTTTGGGAAGCAACCGGTACATAATCCAAGGCCAATGCTGTCTAATTTTCAGTTTGCCCCTGCAAACATTAAATTAGCGCACAACCCAATGTTGCAAAGTAATTTGCAGGATGAACATAAAATAGTGGGGGTTGACTTTTTTATTGAAAACAATGAACAACCTCAACAGATTGCCGACAAATGTAGTGCTCATACAACGGAGGCATTAAAATTAGTTACCATTACCAACAGGGGTACGCAAGTATGGCCAACGGGTTCCATTTTTACGAATTTGGTGAATCAATATCGTTGTCGTTTTGAAACTGTAAATGATATGCCTTTATCTCAAGATGATGTGGTAAAATTGTACAGTGCATTGTCCAAAGACTTTAAAATTTGTTCACTTGAAATCCTAAACATGTGGGGAGATAAAAAAGCCTACAGCTTGGCGCAGGGTCAATAAAAGCCAATAGTTAGTTGGTTTTAGATAAATAGACTTGGTTTTACCCCCAATTTGCTCAAAATTTGGCTTTATGGGTGGGAAAAAAACCAATTTTGATGTATTTTCACGCTTCAATTACAAAATAGCCTTTTACTTATGGCAGAAGTTATATTAATGCCCCGCTTAAGCGATACAATGACCGAAGGAGTTATAGCGGCATGGCATAAAAAAGTGGGTGATACGGTAAAAAAAGGTGACTTATTAGCCGAAATAGAAACAGATAAAGCCACCATGGAATTAGAGAGTTACCAGGATGGTGTTTTATTGCATATTGGTACGCCTCGAGGCGGTAAATTACAGGTGAATGATTTGCTAGCCATTTTCGGAAAAGCAGGTGAAGATGTTAGTGCATTGATTGCCGGAGCACATATAGCGCCCGAAGCTGCGAAAACGGCTGATGAAAGTGGAAAAGTAACTGCAACTCCTTCAGTTGCCGCGACGCCTGCTTCAACTGGAATAGATTATACAAAAATGGAAGAAGTGGTATTAATGCCACGTTTGAGTGATACCATGACAGAAGGGGTCATTGCAGGATGGCAAAAGAAAGTAGGAGATGCGGTGAAGAAAGGAGAAGTGTTAGCAGATATCGAAACCGATAAAGCTACAATGGAATTAGAATCTTACAAGGATGGAATTTTATTATATCAAGGTGCACAAAAAGGAGACAAGATTTTAGTGAATGATTTATTGTGCATTATTGGTCAAAAAGGAATGGATATTGATGCAATTGTTAATGGATTAAAAGGCCATGCATCAGCACCAGAAGCTGCGAAAGCAGCTGATGAAAGCGGAAAAGTTCCTGCTGCTGCTCCGGCACCTGCGGCACAGGTCGTAAATGATGGACGCATTTTTGCTTCTCCATTGGCCAAGAAAATAGCACAAGAGAAAGGAATTGATTTAAAATATGTGAAGGGAACCGGTGAGAACGGAAGAATTACAAGAAGCGATTTGGAAAACTATAAGCCAAACGCTGCTCCTGCTGTAAGTTCAAGCAATACAAGTTTAGCACTTGCACCAATGGGAACGGTTAGTTTTGTAGATACACCAGTTTCACAAATGCGTAAAGTAATTGCGAAGCGTTTAAGCGAAAGCCTATTTACCGCTCCGCATTTTTACTTAACTATGAAAATTAATATGGACGCTGCTATTAATGCACGTACTTTATTAAATGAAAATGCCGCTACAAAAATTAGTTTCAATGATATGATTGTGAAAGCAACTGCACTTTCATTAAAACAACATCCTAAAGTAAATAGCAGTTGGATGGGTGAATTTATCAGAGAAAATCATCATGTAAATATTGGTATTGCAGTGGCGGTAGACGAAGGTTTATTGGTACCTGTTTTACGTTTTGCAGACGGTTTGAGCTTATCTCAAATTAGTGTTAATGTTAAAGAGTTTGCAAAGAAAGCAAAAGACAAAAAATTACAACCTGCAGATTGGGAAGGAAGCACCTTTACCATTTCTAATTTAGGTATGTTTGGTATTGATTCCTTCACCGCAATTATCAATTCGCCAGATGCATGTATTTTAGCAGTGGGCGGTATTGCGCAAGAGCCAGTTGTAAAAGGTGGTCAAGTGGTTGCAGGAAATGTAATGAATGTAACGTTGAGTTGTGATCACCGCGTTGTGGATGGTGCAACAGGCGCTGCGTTCTTACAAACGTTAAAGAGTTTATTAGAAGAGCCATTGAGGATGTTGGCGTAAAAATTTGCCGTCGATTTGTCTTTTATATAGCATATTAAAAAAGCCCCAAGTTATTTTGGGGCTTTTTTATTGTACGAATAGCATATCCAAAAAATCAATTCCTACTCTATATCACATCCAATGGGTGCACCTGGTGCGATTATAACAGGTTTTGGCAAAGTGATTGTGCCTGGATTTTTAATTCTTTCTATTGCAAAATCATATTGTGCTTTATGGGCTAAATCCGTTTTGCTTAGATTTTCTAATTTTGACTTTAATTGCTGCAATCGATTATTACAAATACTTCTTACTTCATAATTCGCATCTGCGCTTTGATGAACCCCTAATAACCAAGTAAGCACTTGCTGTCCAGTTTGTATATGAACGGTTCCTTCTAGACCAGTTGGCGTTTTAGCATACCAAGTGTTTTTTAATACAGCATCAAGCACATCGTCAAAGCCAATGGTATTGGCCCTTGCTTTATTTTGTACCAATCTATTGGCTCTTTCTACATTAAATAAAAATGCTAATTCGTAATCAGCAAGCGCTTCTGCTGCGCTCAATGCATCAAAACTCATCCCTGTTCTTTTATCAAATAATTCACCCACGCCATAATACATAGGAGGACGTGGTGGAATGAGTGCTAAAATATTTTCAGGAATGGTAAGCGTACTAGCAGATAAACAATTCACCGCTGCATCCAATGCTTTTTGTTGAATGGCATTTGGAAGGATAGTGGGCTTGATTTGATTTTGGTCACCTCTCACACTATAATTGTAATTGATGCCCCCAATTAATTTTGTAACCGCCTCTAATTGATAACGATGGTAATTGTATGCAGGCACTAAAACGTCCTCTAATTTTGTGAGTGGCGTTCCGTTTTGAATGGCTTCTTCACCAAATTGTGCAATTGCTTTTTTACGAACTGCTAAAGTTTGTTCTAGTCCTTTTACTGCATCACCTTGGTTGTCCCATAAATGCGCATAAGGGTGAAATCCACTGGCGGCGCGCGCATCGGCGTCTGCTATAAACAATAAACCATTTTTTGAATTCTCTTCAAGTAAGGTATTTAAAGCTGCATCCTTGTCGGTGCCTTTAGGGAAGTCTTGGTAACCATAGGTGATAGCACGTTTATCCCAAGCGCCAATTTCGTTGGTATATACTTTAGTAAAATCCATCTCGCCTTTCTCATTCACAAATATATTAGGATGTGGGTAATCCATTACTGATGCACGATCGTTAAAGCTAGAAGCATAATTGTGTTGTAAACCCAGGGTATGTCCTACTTCGTGCGCAGCCAATTGTCTTAATCTTTGTATAGCTGCGGTTCTCATTTTGTCTGTAACTGGTTTTCCATTTACATAAGGAGATAATAAGGAAGTAAAAATTAAATAGTCTTGTCTAACCCTTAAAGAGCCTAGGGTTACTTGCCCTTTGATAATTTCACCTGTTCTTGGATCTGAAATGGTCATGCCATAGCTCCAGCCTCTGGTAGAGCGGTGTACCCAATTAATCATATTGTATCTGATATCCATTGGGTCTGCGCTATCTGGTAATATTTTTACTTGGAATGCATTTTTATAACCAGCTGCCTCAAATGCTTGGTTCCACCAGCTTGCACCTTCTAATAATGCAGAACGAATGGGTTCGGGGGTACCGTTGTCTAAATAATAAACAATTGGTTTCACTGCTTCACTTACTTTAGCAGCTGGGTCTTTCTTTTCTAAACGATGTCTATTGATCATCATTTTTTCGATAGGCGTGCTAATATCACTTCCGTAATCGAAATAAGTGTTCCCGAAATAACCACTTCTAATATCATATTTTCTGGATTGATAATTACTATCGGGTAATTCCACAAAACTATGATGCATCCTCACTGTAAGTGCTTCGGAAGTAGGCGCTACACTATTTACAAATCTGCCGGCATCAGCACCGCCTACAAAAGTAAGCGTCGCTTCCATTTCGGTATTCTTTGGAAAATTTTTGGTATTTGCTATATAAATAGCAGATCGTCCTTCGTTTAAGGTGTACGTGCCCTGCTTCATTTTTCTTATTTTATCGGCTACGCCATGTGCGTCTCTTAATAAAAAAGAAGTAGCATCTACAAGTACATTGTGATCGGCTTCAGCTTCAACGTTAAAACTAAATAGGATAGACTGTGCAAATGATTCATTTACTGCTTTCTGCTCTCTGGGATCATTCGTGACAGCGCGAAAATTATAATTAGGTTGCGTCATGAATACTTTTTTTCCTACTCTTTGGAAATAGACAATTCTAGATCCTCCAATTTGTCCTCTGTCAAGCCCAATATCATTGGATCCTAAACCAGCGGGTAAAGAATTAACATATAAAAAAGGAGTTTCAAATTTATCAATGGCAATATATATTTTGCCATTTACTGCATCCCACCAATAGTTAAAATACCCTTTATGAAATTCAAGATTCTTTGTTTTTTCGACTATCGCATTGGTTTGTGCTTGTAAAACAAAAGGGATCAATAAAATTGCTATAAATAATTTACGCATACATTTAGGTTTGTATAAAAATAAAAAATCCCGCTCTAAAAGGCGGGATTTTATGAGGAGTATTTTAACTAAGCTGTTGGGTTATTATTGGTTGTTGGCTCAGTAAAAAGTGTTTGAGGTGTTGCAACCACTGGCGCTGCTACTGGAGCAGGTGCTGCTACCTTCTTAACCACTTTCTTTTTAGCTGCTGGGTTTTTAGCAACTACTTTCTTAGCAACTGCTTTTTTTGGAGCTGCTTTTTTCACCACTTTTTTTGCTGCTACTTTCTTTTTAGCTGCTGGTTTTTTAGCAACTACTTTCTTTGCAACTGGTTTTTTAGCTGCCACTTTTTTAGTAGTTTTCTTAGCTGCTTTTTTTGGAGCTGCTTTTTTTACAACTTTCTTAGTTGCTTTTTTTGCTACCGCTTTCTTAGCTGGAGCTGCTTTTTTCTTGCTAGACTTTGCCATGGAGTTTATTTTAATTTAGTTAGTAATATTATTTGTATAAAATTACATTCTTTTATTGAGACAAAATAAAATCCGTTCAATTTTTTAGTAATAGCTTTGTAACATGCAAACACCTACCACACTCGTTTTAGGGGCATCCCCAAATCCGGAACGTTATAGTTTTTTAGCAACCAACTTATTACATGAAAAAGGACAGGCTGTTTATCCTTTTGGTATAAAAAATGGGCAAATCGGGAACATAAGTATTATCACAGAATGGCCAAAAGCCGGAACCATTCATACGGTTACTTTATATGTAGGCCCTAGTGGTCAAACAGCATATTATGACGCAATAATGGAACTTGCACCTAGCAGAATTATTTTTAATCCAGGTACCGAAAACCCTGAACTACAAGCATTAGCAAAGGCAAAGGGAATTGAAACCATTGAAGCTTGTACTTTAGTAATGCTTAAAACAGGTCAGTATTAATGGTTGTTTTTATTCTTTAAAACTGCCCCAGCTAGACCTATCCAAGCAACGATATTGGATTGCTTCACTTATATGGTTGGACAAGATACATTTACTATTCGCTAAATCTGCGATGGTCCTGGCAACTTTTACAATTCTGTCGTGAGAACGAACACTTAATTGAAACTTTTCCATGGCTTGTTCCAATAGCCTCCCTCCATCTTTATCAATTGTACAATATTTCATTAATTGCGTACTATTCATTTGGGCATTGGTCAAACCAAGTCCATCATTGATTAGTCTTTTTGTTTGAATATTTCTAGCGCTGAATACTTGGTCCGCTATTTTACTGGAACTTGAGCAAAAGCTAGATGTTGTTAAAGTTTGATAGGAAAGTGGGGCAACTTCAATATGCAGATCAATTCGATCAAGTAGGGGGCCAGATATTTTATGTACATATTTTTGAATGACAATGGAACTACATGTACACTCTTTTGTTGGATGATTATAATATCCGCAGGGGCAGGGATTCATAGCAGCAATGAGTATAAAGGATGCAGGAAACACAAGATTCATCTTTGCCCTTGCAATATGTACCATCCCTTCTTCCATGGGTTGCCTAAGTACTTCAATTACGTTTCGGTTAAATTCCGGAAGCTCGTCTAAAAACAATACCCCATTATGCGCTAATGAAATTTCGCCAGGTTGCGGAAAGCTGCCCCCACCAATCATGGCAATATTTGATATGGTGTGATGGGGTTGCCTAAAGGGCCTAATTTTTTTCAATTCATTGGATATCTCCACCTTATTTGATACACTATATATTTGTGTGGTTTCAATGGCTTCCTTCATATTTAGGGGAGGCAAAATGGAAACAATGCTTTTAGCCAACATTGTTTTACCTGATCCAGGAGGTCCTATCATTATTAAATTATGTCCTCCAGCGCTGGCAATTTCAAGTGCTCTTTTGCAATGTCCTTGTCCCTTAATGTCTTCTAATTTTGGCAGTTGTTCATTCAATTTCCTTGTTGAATGTATTGGATTCGGAATTATTTTATTTGAATGTTGAATTTTGCCAGTTCTTAAAAAATGAATTACTTCATTTAATTGACTAAATCCATAAATAGGGATACCCTCAATCATAGAAGCCTCTTCCAAATTTTCAATGGGCAATAAAAGTGCAGTTAATCCTTCTGCTTTTGCTTGTATTGCCATGGCAAGCACCCCTTTAATTGGGTTAATTAAACCATCTAATCCAAGCTCACCCATAATAAGTAACTTTTCTAATGGCAGGATGGATTCGAGCTGTTCCGATGCAGCAATTAATCCAATGGCAATAGGTAAGTCAAATGCGGCGCCAGTTTTTTTTAGATCGGCAGGGGATAGGTTTACCAATATTTTAGTTCTTGGCATATGAAATCCATTTGCTTTTATTGCACTTTCGGTTCGGTCTAAACTTTCTTTAATGGAACTATCTGGCAGGCCAACAATACCATAGCCCTGACCCATGCTAACATTAATTTCAATGGTAATAAGAATGGCTTGGATGCCTAACAAGGCACTTCCTTTAATTTTGACAAGCATATTGTTTTACGCAAAATTTAGCCTTAAAAAGGCAGGCATTTTGGCGAATAAATACTTGTTTTTACAATGTATTGTACACTTGAAAAAAGTTAAATTTCATCAAGTAGTTTGACTACCCCTTCTCTTTCTAAAATTAAATAACCAATACGATCCTGGCTAATTCCTGGGGTTAAATGATATTGAAAATGCAATTCCTTGTCTTTTACTTCGGTTTCAAAATAGCTAAATTGAATATTATCGTATTTTTTTAGGTTATCGCTTATTTCGTATAAATGAGTAGAAAGAATATATAAACTACTTTTTAATTTCTGTAAACCTTCAATCACCTTGATACTGCATTTCATAGCATCAATAATATTAGTGCCTTTGAATAGCTCATCAATTAATACACAGTTCTTTTTCCCGTCGTTAATTTTCAAAACCGTATTTTTTATCCTTTGCACTTCGTTGTAAAAATAACTTTCGCCTTTCGCAACATTGTCTGAGATATTTAAATTAGTAATAAGCCCATCCATTACCGTAAGGCTTATTTTTTTTGCTGGGGCACCCATGCCAATATGGGAAAGATAAATTACAATACCAATGGTTTTAATGAAAGTGCTTTTACCGGCCATATTTGCTCCTGTAAGAAATAGAAAGTTTTTAGCGGGCGAGAGGGTTAAATTGTTGCCAACAGCATCGCTTACCATGGGGTGTGCAGCTTGTTCTACTTCCAAATAGGGATGTGTATCATCAACCCAATTAGGAAACTGAAATTGATATGTAACATGGGCTTTCGCTAAACTATATAAAGCATCTAATTCATAAAAATGTTCTAAAAGCGCCCTTGTGTTATTTTTATATCTATATAAAAAGAAATGCCCTAGATCTAATATTTCTTGTGGGCTAGTAATTTTTTGTTTGCCCCTTAAATTTTCTAGTGCTGGAAGTTCAACTAGTTTGTTTATATTATAAATTAATTTTTCAATGACGGGGTTGTTTTTGGTTTCTTCAAAGTGGTCAACCCATTCCATCATGTTTTGTACAAAAAGCACAAGGTGCTCAACCGAATATTTAATTAATGAATAATCGGCCTTGTTCCAAAATTGATACCAATAGGCACCCGTTAAACTAATATTTGCCGGGGTTGAATTAAAACTTGTTTCATATAGTTTTTCAATAATCAAACAGGTCCCATTGGTAATTTTCAGATTATCCATTTGCGTCATTCTATTCATTATTTCACGCAAAGCTTGCTGCCTTTCTTCAATTTGTTTAAGACTGCTTAGTGGCTGGTGTAAATATTGTTGTAGATAAACAGTTCCTCCATTGGATTTGCAAAAATTCAAATGACTTGAGAGTCCAATGTGATCAGCGCTATCAAATAATCCAATATCCTGCAGTGTAATCTTATCAACTTGCATTCCTGTAAATTTAAAATTGGATTATGCTCTTGTAAATTGAAGTCTTGCTCCTTTTTGTGATTCGTTAAACGATCCTAAGTGGTATGCTAAATGACCACTTACAAAAGTGCTATTTATTTGATAAGGGAAAGTGGTTCCTTCTAATGGGCTCCATCCGCATTTGTATAAAATATTTTCCTTTGTAACTGTATAAGGTTGTTCAGCTACTAAAACCAAGTCGGCATGATAGCCTTCTCTAATAAATCCGCGTTCCTTAATTTGAAAACAGGTAGCCACTGCATGACTCATTTTTTCTACCATTTTTTCCATGCTCAACCTGCCTTCTTTTACATACTTAAGCATAAGCATCAAAGGATGTTGAACCAAAGGAAGTCCGGCATGTGCATGAATATAATCTTCTTGTTTTTCTTCCCAAGTATGGGGTGCATGATCGGTAGCAATTATATCCAATCTGTCATCTAGCAAACCTTCCCACAAAGCTTTTCTATTTTCAGGCGCTTTAATGGCAGGGTTGCATTTAATTAAATTACCCAATAGAGCATAATCATCCGATGTAAAATGCAAATGATGTACACAAACCTCCGAAGTGATGCGCTTGTCTTTTAAGGGGCGAAGGTTTGAGAATAATTGTAATTCCTTTGCTGTGCTAATATGAAGTATGTGTAACCTGGTATCAAATTTTTGAGCCAATTGGATAGCTTTCCAAGAAGATTCAAAACAGGCTTCCTCATTTCTGATAATAGGATGATCAGACGGTTCTAAATGTTTTTTCACGGCTTCTAAAGCGGCCT
This sequence comes from Bacteroidota bacterium, assembly GCA_947461015.1. GTDB lineage: Bacteria > Bacteroidota > Bacteroidia > Chitinophagales > Chitinophagaceae > Sediminibacterium. Next base: position 14,179 of record CANHIR010000019.1, read on the forward strand.
TATTTTTTTTAATGACACTTTCCTCTTCGCAGTGTGTAGCTATTAACAATTCGGACTTACTAAAAATTTGCTCAAGAATTAAAGGGTTGTCTACCAATAAATTTCCGGTAGAGGATCCCATGAATATTTTGATTCCGCAAACATCATTCTTTTTAAGGTTGGTCTTTAATACTTCTTCTACATTGTCTTGTGAAGTACCCATAAAAAAGGAATAATTGGCTAGTGAGGTGGCAGCTCCTATTGCATATTTATCTTCTAATAATTCCTGTGTGAATACTGGAGGATTGGTATTGGGCATTTCCATAAAACTAGTTACACCACCTGCTACTGCTGCTTTTGCCTCGGTATAAATGTTTGCTTTATGTGTTAAGCCAGGTTCTCTAAAATGTACTTGGTCATCAATTACCCCAGGAAGTAGAAATTGGTTTTCTCCATTTATTTCAATAGTGCCTTCCGGACAACTTATGTTTTGAGCTATTTTTTCAATTCTTCCTTGCTTGATTAAAACATCTCCATACGTGCGGGTGCCTTCATTAATAATTGTTGTGTTTTTTATTAAATAAGACTTCATAATTTTAATTTTCAATATGCACCGTGAAGTAGACGAAGTTAGAGGTGATTTTATCTAAACTGCTAACCAATGGATATTTAGGGTCACTTATTTTTCTAAGGTCCCTAAGTCCATAACTAAATTTTATTTCGGGAGAGATGGTAGCATAGCGTAAGAAAAAACTAACACCCAATCCAAGCTCTAAAGCCATATCAGAACCTTTAATCACATTTGGGTAAGATTGAGTCGTGTTTACCGAAGCAGATTTCTCGGCGCCTAAATCAAAGCCAAATTTCATTCCTGTAATTAAGTAATGACGCATCATTTCAGGATATTTAAATGCGCTATAACGGTCCGATTGAATTTTGAAACCAATAGGAAGATCAATAATAACAGAGGGTATTGAATAAGTTTGAACGCCGTTATTTAAAAGATCGTTGGTTGTATAAGTAAACGTATTTCTATTTCCAGATATTAATAAAGTGGGGTTAGTTCTTAGCGCAAAGTGATTATTTAATCTTAGGGTACCCGTTAAGCCTAAGTTTAAATACATGGTTTGTATGGGTGCAATTAAATTGACAGCTCCTGTACTTGGCACCAAAAATTCATTGCCTCTTTTTAAAGATAAATAACTGTTGCTTAGCCCCATACTCATGCCAAGATAGTAAGGCAATGCGTCATGGTCTTGTTGGAATACTTCATCTTTTTGAGCATTCACGTTTACTGTTATCACTAAAAGTGACACAAATAAAATTATTTGCTTCCGCAATAAATGCTGCATATTCCTAAGCTTAATTTTTGTTGAGATACTTGTTTAAATCCTACTTTCTCAAAAATAGCCAAAAATGCGTTCCCTTCTGGAAAAGCAATCACACTTTTATTTAAATAAGCATAGGCTTCTTTGTTGCCAGAAAATATTTTACCAATGGTAGGTGTAATCCATTGCATATAAAATTTATAAATAGGCTTAAACCAAGGACTTGTGGGCTGTGAAAACTCTAAAATTACCAATTTACTACCTGGTTGAAGTACTCTATAAATTTCTGTTAAACCTTTTTCAAGGTCTGCGAAATTTCTTACACCAAATGCCACCATGGCGCCATCAAATAGATGGTCGCCGAAAGGAATAGCTGTACTATCGCCCAATACGAGCTCAATATTATTTGAAAGGCCTTTTTTTGCAATTTTGATACGTCCATACTGCATCATACCTTCTGAAATATCTATCCCTGTTATTTTTGCAGGATGAATTCGCTTTTGCGCCATCAGTGCCATGTCTGCTGTTCCAGTGGCAATATCTAATAAATGAAGTAATGGTTTTTTGCCAAACTGGTTAATGGCTTTTTTCCTCCACCCTTGGTCTATGCCCAAGCTTAAAAAACGATTTAGGAAATCATATCTTTTAGCAATGGAATTGAACATGCTGGCTACCTGATCTTTCTTATTTTCGGGACGATCTTCAAAAGGAACAATTTTATCGTGTGCGTATTCACTCATACTGCAAAGATATTGAATTTGTGGGTTATCTTCGTGGCTCATGAAAGCAAGGGTTTACAAATCTACAGGCAGTTGGTACTCCGTAAAAACGGAGGCAGGTTTGTTTTATCAAGCACGCATCAAAGGCGTGATAAAATTAGACAATCGAACCTCTACCAACCCCATTGCAGTGGGAGATTGGGTAGCATGTGAAACGGAAATGGATCAACCAACTTTAATGATTGCCGATATATTAGACCGAGACAATTATGTAGCTAGGCAATCCCCTCATAATAAAAGACAACAACATATTATTGCTTCTAATTTGGACCAGTCTATTTTGCTTGCAACTTTAAAATCGCCTAAAACATCTCAGGGTTTTATGGATCGTTTTTTAATTTCTTGTGAAACTTTTCATATTCCAGCCATTATTGTGTTTAATAAATCGGATATCTATGGCGAAAAAGAAATGGCCATATATGAAATGATGAAGGATATGTATGAAGCCATTGGGTACAAAGTGTTTTTAATTAGTATTGAAAAAGAAATAGGGTTAGACCCCATCAAAGAATTGCTTGTTAATAAAACAACATTAGTGAGTGGGCATAGTGGCGTTGGAAAATCTACTTTTATTAATTATTTATTTCCGGACTTGGATATCGAAACACAGGAAGTAAGCGACTGGAGTGGAAAAGGAATGCATACCACTACTTTTGCACAAATGTATGATTTACCTACTGGTGGTTCTGTAATTGATACGCCAGGTATGCGTGAATTGGCATTGGCGAATATGGAAAAAGAAGTATTAGCGCAATATTTTCCAGAGATGCGTGAAAAAATGAGTGGCTGTCAATTTAATAATTGTCAACATATTAACGAACCTGGTTGTGCAGTGAAAGCTGCAGTAGAAAA
>CANHIR010000020.1 GCA_947461015.1 Bacteroidota bacterium
TGACTTTATCCCGCAAGATGTTCCAGTTGGGGAGCATGAGTCAAGTCACTAACATTTTGATTATGCCCTGTTCAATCAGGGCATAATTATTTTATCTCCAATTATGAAAGCAACTTTAAAAAATTACGGACAACTCATGAAGTTTACACTCAGTTTTACTGTGGTGTTTACTTGCGTAATTTGTTTTCAGTTGGCACCCAATGTAGTTGGTTTTGACTGGTTTAATATTTTATTATTGACCTTCGCTGGTTTATGTATTACAGGAAGTGCAAACGCCATTAATCAAGCAGTTGAAAAAGATACCGATGCGTTAATGAAGCGCACAAGTAATCGTCCTGTTGCGGCAGGCAGATTAACACAAAATCAAGCCTATACTTTTGCAATCATCACAGGTGTGTTGGGCGTGGGTTTAATGTTTTATTTTAATACTGCTTCTGCATTGCTTTCTGCATTTAGCTTGTTTTTATATGCATTTATTTATACGCCTTTAAAAAAGATAAATTCTATTGCAGTTTTAGTGGGTGCATTTCCTGGTGCCATACCCTGTTTAATAGGATGGGTTGCTGCAACCAATGAATTTAGTGCAGGCGGCTGGGTATTATTATTAATTCAGTTCCTATGGCAGTTCCCTCATTTTTGGGCCATTGCCTGGGTATCCCATGCCGATTATTCCAGCGTAGGTTTTAAATTATTACCTGCTAAAGAAGGACCAACACGTTTCACCGCTTTGCAAAGTATTATGTATGCAGTGTTAATGATACCCATTGGATTTTTACCTTATTACTTTCGCTTAACAGGGGAATGGAGTATGTGGGTGGTATTAGTAGCCAACATTTTTATGGTGGTGCAATGTGTGCGTTTATTTCAAAACATGGGGGTGCCTGCTGCAAGAAGGGTCATGTTTAGTAGTTATATTTATTTGCCCATTGTGTATTTATCCTTATTAGCCAATAAACTATAATATCAGTATTATTAAATATTAATTTATGTCAACAGATATTCAATTAGAAAAGAAAAAAAATCATCCCTATCAATTTTATTTGTGGGGTGGACTAGGAAGTATTGTGATGATGTTTGCTGGCTTAACAAGTGCTTATATTGTTAAGAAAAGTCAAGCAAATTGGCTGGAATTTGAATTGCCTAATATTTTCATGGTTTCAACGGCAGTGATTTTGTTGAGCAGTTTTACCATTCAAATGGCAGTAAAAAAGTGCAATGAAAAAAATGAGAACCAATACCGCGGATTTTTGGCAGTAACAGCCATTTTAGGCGTTTTATTTATCATTTTACAGGTACAGGGTTTTATGACTCTAGAGGTAAATGGAATTGCTTTAACGGGTGCACGTAGTAACTCGGCAGGATCTTTCCTTTTTGTTATCACTGGATTGCACCTTTTACACGTTTTAGGGGGTGTATTTGCCCTCATTTGGATTAGTTTAAAGGCGTTTTCGGCTAAAAACGACATTAATAACGGTTTGCCAGTTAAATTGATATCCAATTATTGGCATTTTGTAGACATACTGTGGGTGTACCTTTTTGTATTCCTGCATTGGGTAGGCTAACCCCAAAAAAAGTAGGGTATTTTTATGCAAATATCCTTGATAGCCAATATTTTTGCACTGAAATTGAAATAGCAAATGTCAAATGTAACAACCGCTTCAACAAAGGAAGCAAAATGGTGGAACGGAGGGAAAAGCCCCTTTGATGTAGAGTATGGAAAAGTAATGATGTGGTACTTTTTAATGAGTGACGCCTTTACTTTTGGTGCCTTCCTAATTTCTTATGGTACTGTTCGTTTTTCTACGAATGGATGGCCTGATCCAAACGCTGTGTTTAAAAGTTTTCCTTTTGCACCAGAAGGAGTGAATGCTCCATTGGTGTTTGTATCTATCATGACTTTTATTTTAATTGTAAGTTCTGTTACCATGGTATTGGCTGTGCATGCGGGAAAGATGATGGATAAAAAAGGCGTGGTTAGAAATATGATTTGGACCATCATTGGTGGTATCGCTTTCTTAAGTTGTCAAGCTTGGGAGTGGAACCACTTGCACCATGAAGGTGCATGGTGGGGTATGAATCCATTTATGAATGCGGATGGCACAGCTTCCACTAGTAACTTTACTAATTTCTTTTTTACGATAACTGGCTTCCATGGTTTCCACGTATTTAGTGGTGTGATTATTAATATTATTATGTTAATTATGACTTTGATGGATAAGTTTGAACAAAGAGGCCATTATTTAATGATTGAAAAAGCAGGGTTGTACTGGCACTTTGTAGACTTAGTGTGGGTATTTGTATTTACTTGCTTCTATTTATTATAAAACTATCTAGCATTTTAGGGTGCTAACAAAATATTGAAAAAAGATATTCATATGTCACAAGATACACACGCAGAAAACCATCACGATGTAATTGCAGAAATTAAAAAAGTAACCATCATCCTATCGGTACTAACTATTGTAGAATTGGTATTGGGCTTTTGGATGATTGACATTACTTCACCTAGCGCTCGTTTAGCAATTAAGGGGGTGATTGTTATTTTAATGATGGCAAAAGCTTTTTATATTGTTGCTTATTTCATGCACTTAAAACATGAATTAAAAAACTTAATTATGACCATTGTAGTGCCATTGGCATTGTTTATATGGTTTATCATCGCTTTCTTAGCAGACGGTAATTCATTTAGAAATTTGCGCAATAATTATGATCGTAATTTTAAAGAGCAATCTACCATTAAGGCTGAAAAGAAAGAAGGCCATCATGGAGCAGGAGAAGGTGCAGCAAAAGAAGAAGCACACCACTAATAAAAATAAATTAATTCAAAATGAGTCTCTTTTCGGAGGCTCATTTTTGTTTAGTAACTTTGCATATTAAATAAGCCACATGTCAAAAAAATCGATTTACGGTTTAATCATTGCACTTTTAATACCGGTACTGTGTTATCTGTGGTTAAAATCTGCAAGTGACTCGGCAGTCATCATGCCTGGTCATCCTTTTGAACCCGACACGGTGATTCAGTCTGTGGTAAAGGGGAAATTGCAAACAGATACCGTTTGGCATACCACCAAGGACATACGCTTAGTGAATCAAATGGGGGACACGGTGAATTTGTATGATCAAAAAGGTAAAATTATTGTGCTTGACTTGTTCTTTACCAGTTGCGGAAGCATTTGCCCTAAGCTTACAAAAAACATGTCCAAATTACAGCAGTCATTTATAAGGGGAGGTGATCCTAGAAAAAAAGTAGACGCTTCTATTGTACAATTTGTTTCCATTTCAATAGACCCTGAAAGAGATAGTGTTCCAGTATTAAATGAATATGCGAATAGAATGGGCGTGAACGGGGACAATTGGTGGTTACTTACGGGTAATAGAGACTCCATTTATAAATTTGTTTTTGAAGAACTTAAAGTTGATAAATTTAGCGACGAACCAATTAATCCCGATTTTGTACACACCAGTAAATTTGTTTTAATTGACAAAAATATGCAAGTACGTGGTTACTATAATGGACTGGATTCAACTTCCTTATTAAAATTGGCTAAGGATGTAGGCTATATCATGTTGGAGAAAGACAAGAAAAAGAAGAGTGAAATTTTCCAACAAATCATAGACCTAAGCTGGTTGTGGTTGGTAATTGTAGTGCTTGTTTTTGGTTTTGTATATTATTTTAAAAGTAACAGACAAAAGAATTAATAAACCTTTTAATAGATTTAAATATATGTTAGCTCCTTCCATTCAAAAAAACGATAAAAAAGTAAAAATGCTTATCGGCATTTTTTCCGTGGTAGTTTTTGTGGCAGTCACTTTTTTAAGCAAGTTTACGTTAAACGTTGCATTGCCATTTGACAAACATATTTTTGCGTTGGCTAACGCACTATTAAATTCGGCAGTATGTGTTTTGCTTGTAGCAGCATTGGTTGCTGTGAAAAACAAAAATTTCTCATTACATAAAAACTTCATGTTGCTTGCTATGTTATTGTCGGTTCTTTTCTTGGTGAGTTATATTGCACATCATTTATTTGCAGGCGAAACGCGCTTTGGGGATACCAACTTTGATGGCAATGTGGATGCTGCGGAAGCTGCAGTTGTAGGAAACACAAAGCCGTTTTATTTAATTTTATTAACGACGCATATTATTTTAGCAGCTACAAGTTTGCCGTTTATTTTGTTTACTGCATACAGAGGCTTAACAGGAGAATATGAAAATCATAAGCGTCTAGCAAAACGCATGTGGCCTATTTGGTTTTATGTAGCGGCTACAGGTCCATTGGTATATTGGATGATTAAACCTTATTATCATTAATAAAGTAATTCAATTGCCGGATCCCAAAATATTTTTTCAAAGTCCATTACGGTTTCGTTTTGGACTTTTATTTTTTCTTTCTCTAGTAGTTCCTGCATTTTTGTTGGCGTCTCAAAATGTCCTTTCCCGGTAAGCATACCATTTCGGTTTACTACGCGGTGTGCGGGCACTTTAGGTTTTACGCCATGCGATACATTCATGGCCCAGCCCACCATTCTAGAACTTCCCCCCGTGCCAATATATTTTGCAATAGCTCCATAGCTAGTTACACGACCTTTTGGAATTAAACGTACAATATCAAATACGTTTTGAAAAAAGTCCTTAGTCTTTGGGGTATACTGCATCTGAACTATTTTTAGCAAGCGAAGATCGAATGAATTGCGCCCTTGTTTTAATGGGTTCTGGCACCGCTTCATAATCAAATGGACAATGCAGACAAGCATTTCCACAGCAGTAGCCCCTTGCTTCATGGTAGGCTTTGGTGAATACCCAGTTCCCTTTCGGGTCAATATAATAATCTACGTCTTTGATCATGTGGTTAAACTTTATTATTCCATGGCTTGTTTACCATTGCGCGCCAAGCTATCGTGCGTCTCTGTTATTTCAAATTCGGCAATGATCTCTTTTAACTTTTCTTCTAATTCAATTGGAAGTTCCTTGTCTAGTTTAAATTGAATATAGTGAATGCGATTACTGCTTGCAATATTTAATCCTTCGTAATAGGTTTTAATGGCATAACGGTCTTCCCAATTATCAGATTGCATAAATTCGGAACTGTATAAGTTATCGGTTGCAGTAATTAAACTAAGACCATACAACTCAATCACCGTTTTAGTAAATAAAAATAAATTAGGACTATCTGTTTTTAAATGTACAATACCTCCGGGGGTAAGAAACTGTTGATATAAGCGAAGAAATTTTGGATGTGTTAAACGTCTTTTTGCTTTGGATAATCTTAATTGTGGATCAGGAAAAGTAATCCATATTTCATTTACTTCTTCTTTTGCAAAGTATTGCGTTACCTGATCTATCTGTGTTCTTACAAATGCTACGTTTTTTAATCCATCTCTATTGGCAATGCTTGCCCCTTTCCATATTCTGTTGCCTTTTATGTCTAGTCCAATAAAATTTTGATTGGCAAACAAACGACCTAAACCTACAGCGTATTCTCCACGACCACAGGCCAGTTCTAATACCAGTGGCTTTGTTGGTTGAGAAACAGCTAAATCTGCTAATGAAATGTTGATGGTTCCTTTTGCGAGTTCCTGAAAAAAAGCATCCCATTTGCCAGGCATACCCTGTGGGTATTCCAATACATTTTCATATGCTTTTATCGCTGCAAACTTGATTAATTTTTTCTGCCCCATACTGTAAAGATACTAATTACTTGAAGCGATTTAATGTTTCATTAATTGAACTGTTTTCTGCGCTACCATTGGAGCAATGGCTACACCCATACCACTCATGCGAACAGCGCAGTATACATTGGGTTGCAACTGCTCAATGATTGGTTTTTTAATTTTACCCATGCCCATCGTGCCGCTCCATCTTAATTCAATTTTAGGTTTCTTGGATCCTTTGGGTAAAATACGCTTCATCATAAACTCCTCTAGTGTTTTTTGAATAAGTTTAGAGGTTTCAAGTGAAGTAGTTTTTTCGTTTTTAAAATCTTTATTGCGCGCGCCTCCTAATAATAATTTGTTTCCTACATTTCTGAAATAATAAAAACCTTCATCAAAATGGAATGTGCCCTTAAATTTTAAATTTGGAATGGGTGCTGTTACAAATACCTGTCCTCTTGCAGGAACAACGTCTAAGGTTGGTAATAATTGTTTTGCAAAACCATTGGTACAAATGAGCAATTGCTTTGCTTCCAAGTTGGCTTCTAAATTGGTTTTAATACTCACGCCTTTTGCATGTGACTTAAATTTCTTCACCTCGGTATTAAATAATATTTGAACTCCTTTTGCTTGCACTGCTTTTTGCAAAGCCAAAACTAATTTTGCGGAATTTAATTGCCCTTCAAATGGACTAAAAGCCAATGCATTTATTTTTTGGAACCCTAGTTTTTTTATTTGCTTGGTTTCGTTAGTATAAATAGGCAGATACTTTCCGTTCTTTTTTGGCGTTTTTAAAACAGGCGCCAATACTTTATTTAAATACGCAATGTCCTCATCTAATTTACGAATATCATAGGGCCCTCCTTCTTCAAACAATTCATAGCCGCCAAACTGGTCATATTCTATTTCGGCTTTGTTAAATACTTTTTGAATGCGTTGTAACCCATCATATCGCATCTTCACGGTTTCCAACATATTCGCTTCCCCCATTAATTGTACATCGTACATTAATTCAGATACACTTCCAAAACAGCTAAACCCTGCATTGCGTGTACTCGCTCCAGAAGGGATAACCCCTCGCTCTAAAATGGTGATATTCAATTTGGGATTTTTATGCATAAGCTCGTAGGCAGTCCAAAGACCCACAAAGCCACAACCAATAATAACCACATCCTTTGGAGCATAATAGGTGGATTGTTCCCATAGTGAAATTGCCATAACCTTAAGTTTAGGGTACAAATATCCTAATTCAGATTCAAATAAAACGAATAATAATACAATAACTATTTGACATACAATTAGCATTGAATTTCTTACATTTAGTATACAAAAAGTATACTATGAAATTTGTAAAAGCCTACTTGTTATTGTCCTTATTCATTATTGGATATAGTGCTACCGCGTTCTCCCAAAAACAGTTTAATGCTTTGTTAGTGACTACTACCAGAGGTTGGCACCATGAGTCTATCCATGCAGGAGTGTTGGCTATTCAGCAGTTGGGCGTTAAACATAACTTCAAAGTTGATTTATTAGAGGATCACAATGGTTTTAATGATAAAACACTTGGTAATTATGAAGTGGTTATCTTTTTAAATACCACGGGTGATATTTTTAACGAGCAGGAACAAAAATCCTTGGAACATTTTATACAAGCTGGAAAGGGCTTTATGGGCATTCATAGTGCTTCAGATACCGAATATGATTGGGCTTGGTATACAAAACTAGTTGGAAGGATGTTTAAATCACATCCAGCAATACAGTCTGCTAGATTAAATATTTTAGATGCTAGTTTTCCAGGATTGGAAGGATTTGCCAATAATAAACAATGGACGGACGAGTGGTATGAATATAGCCCTGATAAAATAGAAGGGCTAAAAACAATCTTATCGGTGGATGAGTCCACCTATAAACCAACTTCAGCCAATGCAATGGGCAGTTTTCATCCCATAGCATGGTATCATCATTTTGATGGCGGTCGTTCTTTTTACACCAATCTTGGACATATGCCTAGTGATTTCTCAGACCCCACTTATTTAAGTCATATTGCAGCAGGGATTATTTGGGCGGCAACAGGAAAGAAATAAGGTATTATAGCACTTTAAATTTTATAAGATGTTATTAAAAAAATATTTTTCCTTGTCCCTTATTTTTTTGTGTATGAGTGCTATTAATGTAATTGCACAAAATGTAAGTACAAAAGCAGATTGGTTAATTGATAACAAAGCGTTTAAAGCCACTATTGTGATAAAGGATAATCAAATTACAATAGACAACGGTTTGCTAAGAAGATCTTTTATAGTAAGTCCAAATATTGCTTGTATTGATTTTACCAATTTAAGCACCCACCAGCAATTAATCAGAAGCATTGAACCAGAGGCGGTAGTTGTTTTTGACAATAAAACCTATTCGGTTGGTGGATTAAGTGGTCAAAAAGAAAAAGCTTATTTGAATTTGAATTGGGAACCAAACTTACATACAAATGAGTCTGATTTTTATTATACCAATTCCACCGTTACTTCTATTGACAGCTTTGTAAATTATAATGCGCAAACTTGGATGCCGGAAGCGTATGGCACCAAGGTTAAAAAATTTAAAGGTCAACAACTGGTATTAGCATTTGCTTCAAAGTTGCCAGCTTTAAAAGGAATAATAGTTAAAGTGCATTATAATATTTATGATGGCTTGCCATTGTTATGTAAATGGGTGAGTATTGAAAACGGGAACAATAGCATTCATATTAATAGAGTTATGAATGAGGTATTGGGTTTGGTTGAAGAGGAGAGTGCAGTGGTGGGCAATCCCGAAGAAATGAAAAAGCAATATGGTATTTATATTGAAACCAATTATGCTTTTAACAATTCTATGCGCTATGATATTAGCGATCATACTACGCACTGGGAAATAGATTCTAGCTATACTTCACAGGTTAATTATAATTATCAAACACCTTGCTTGTTAAAAGTATATCCCGATAAAGCACCTGGAATTGATTTGGCGCCTAATGCGCAGTTTTCTTCTGTAAGAACTTTCGAATTATTAATGGATAGCTATGACAGAACCCGTCGGGGCTTAATGATTAAAAAAATGTATCGAACGGTTGCACCTTGGGTTACACAAAACCCCATTTTCATGCATTTAGTAAGTAAAAATGACGAGGAAGTGAAAACGGCTATTGACCAATGTGTTGCTACCGGATTTGAAGCCGTTATCTTGAGCTTTGGAAGTCATTTAAATATGGAAGACAGTACTGCTCAAAATATCAATAGATGGAAATTGCTTGCCGATTACGCACATCAAAGAAATATATTATTAGGCGGTTACTCTTTATTTAGCAGTCGTACCATTAGTCCTGAGCATGATGTGATAGATGCAAAAACGGGTAAGCCTGGCGGCGCATTCTTTGGCAATGCGCCTTGTTTTGGAAGTAGATGGGGGTTAAATTACAGAGATCAAATTATTCGTTTTTACCAACAAACCCATTTTGATATTTGGGAAAATGATGGTCCTTATCCTGGGGACGTTTGCGCGTCTAGCTCACACCCTGGACATAAGGGTTTGGATGACGCTCAATGGACGCAAATGAATATCCAGAAAGGATTATACCAAACTTTAAATAAGATGGGCGTGTATATCAATGCACCTGATTGGTATTTTTTAGATGGCACCCATAAAATTGCAGTTGGGTATAGGGAAGTGAATTTTTCATTGTCGCGTGAACAACAAATTATATTAAACAGACAAAATATTGTGGATGGCACCAAGGAAAAAATTCCTTCTATGGGTTGGGGCTTTGTGCCATTAACCAAATACCAGGGCGGAGGACCGGAAGCAGTATTGGAGCCATTGCAAGATCACATCAAAGACTATCAACAATTAATGGTACAATATTTTGGCGCTGGTATTCAGGCTTGTTATAGAGGTCCACGTTTGTATGATACAGAAACTACTCGAAAAATGGTAAGTAATACCATTGACTGGTATAAAAAGTATCGTACTATTTTAAATGCAGACATCATTGCTTTAAGAAGAGCAGACGGAAGGGATTGGGATGGTTGGATGCACGTGGATCCTTCAGGTGCTAACAAAGCCTTTGTAATGCTATTTAATCCCACGAATGCACCCATGACTAAAACACTTACTATTCCAATGTATTATACCGGATTAACCGGAACTGTAAATTGTAATGATGATTTGGGTGTTACAAATAATTATAAAATAAACACAGATCATAATATTCAAATGACCGTGACTATTCCTGCAAGTGGATATAGATGGCTAGTATTAAAATAATTTTAATTAAAAAACACCTCATCCACAAATATCCATGCAGGCGTCCCTTTGCCTGGATGCCAATTGGGCAGTTGTTTTAAATTGCGCAGGGTGAATTTATAAAATGGGTAGGCTGCGCTTTTATTTATTTTAACTTTGAATGACTGCACTTGATTGATATTGGTTTCCTTAGTATATGCTTTTGTCATAGAAGTAAAATCCGCTGATTGCAAGGGCTTATAGTTTTTTCCATCCATACTAGCTTCCACTTGAATGGATTGAATAGGAAATATATAACTGCCTGTATTGATAAGCGAATTAAATATTACTTCATTCATAATGGTGGCATTTTTAAACTGCATCACAAACTCCATATTGGTTTTTGAATAGCCCAACCATTTTCCATTGCCAAAATTGAGTTCTCCTAATTCGTGATCAATAATGGTATTGCCACCAGAACCTATATACTTGGGATCGGGTTGTGTTAGCAAGTGAATGCCGTCCGCGCTTAAGGAAGATTTGTAAAAAGTTTTTTGCACCACATCACTGGACATCCAGCCTTTTTTAAACACTTTGGTTTTTACGGTCGTATTTTTATTTAACAACAATGGAGTTGTGTAGGTTGGACTTGTTAGGCTATCTGGTTCCGAATCGTCAAGGGTGTACTTAATAGTTACTCCATTTAAAAAGTGTTTGATGGGAACCATAATCGTATTGGTAATAATGGTGCTATCCTGTTGTATGCTTGGCTTATTTAACTTCATAATGGAATCCTCTAAATTATCGCCAATGGTAAAAGTAACATTAGGGTATTTAGCAATCAGGGAACTTATATTAGCAGTTTTTAATCCAGCTACCCAAAGTTCTACTTTATTTATATTGCCTCCTTTAATAATGGATTCCAATTTGTCTTGCTCAATGTTAATTCCTGCAAGGGATAGTGCTTTTAGTTTTTTTAATTTAGTAATCCCTTGCATGTCTTGCATTTTTAATTTGGTAAAATTTAAATTCAACTTCTCCAAATTTGCATAATCACTTATAATATCTATATCCGTTTTTTGCAATGGCATATTTTGCATATTAAGAGATATTACTTGCGTTTTAATTTTATCTAATTTTTTTAAATTTTCGGTATTATAAAAAGAAGCTTGAAAAAATCTGACATTTATTTTATCAGATCCATGATAATCATATTGCACTGCAACATAATTACTATTGAACTCGGATAGGTTTGCTTGCTCTTTTGGTTTTTCAAAGTTGGGCGCAATGTATTTTGTAGCTAAAATATATAAGCTATCTTTTTTATCAAAGTCTCGTAATGCTTTATTTAAATTGCCACCCAAGGCCATCCATTTTGTTAAGATGCTTAATTCCTCATTTGTTAGTTGCCTGCTGTCTTTAAGTGGCATATGTTGCTCGTCTGAAATAGGCAAATGAATTCTATTTAAAATTTGATTGCCATGCTTCCCACCTTTTTGTATTAATTCAATACTTGTTAATTCAAGGTCTCCCTTTATTTTATCGCCTCCATGACAGCTAATACATTTATCCATTAAAATGGGTTGTACCGCTTTTTCATAAACAGTTAATAATGAATCAGGCTTATTAGCATTGTTTATTGCAATTACTTTTTTGGGCAATGCCAGCGCATTTTTACCATGGGTAAGCTGTCCACCTTTATGCGTAAATATAATTATGGTAAGAATATATCCAATGCCTAACCATTTTATAAATACCTGCTTAACCCTAAATAGTTTTTTGTGTAACAAGTAAATAACCCAGGATAAAAGTGCAATGGCTAGTCCACCCCATTGATGTATGCTTAATAAACCCTTATCATAATTACCACTCTTGGAAATAAACATACCCAATATGGCTACCAGGCTTGCAAATAGCGCATTGATTACAAAAAGATATTTTGTTGTATTGTTTTCAAGTACGGGTTTAAAATTTGCGATTAAATAAAGACCAATAAATATACCCATGACAATGGGAAAGTGTAAAACAACTGGATGCAATTGTCCTAGCCATGACAACCAAGGACCTGCTATTAATTTGTTGCCAAATACACATAATATAATTAAGCAAGGATTAAGTATCCATAATAAATTTTCAAGTATCGAAATTGCTTTTATTTTCTTCATCCTAACTTATCATTTCTTTGACTACATTTCCTGCTACATCTGTTAATCGGTAACGTCTTCCTAAATGTTTAAAAGTAAACTTTTCATGATCTACTCCCATTAAATGCATTACGGTTGCATGAAAATCATGAACGTGAACAGGTAAGGTGTTTATATTATAACCAAAGTCATCCGTTTCTCCATACACGCCTGGTTTAACTCCACCACCAGCCATCCAAATGGTAAAGCATCTTGGATGATGGTCTCTTCCATAATTGTCTTTGGTAAGTGCTCCTTGACAATAATTGGTTCTTCCAAACTCTCCACCCCAAATCACTAAGGTTTCGTCTAATAATCCTCTTTGTTTTAAATCCTTAATGAGTGCTGCAGAAGGTTGATCCACATCCTTACATTGTCCAATGAGTTCATCGGGTAAATTATTATGTCCATCCCATCCCTGGTGATACAGTTGCACAAATCTTACACCGCTCTCAGAAAGTTTTCTGGCCAATAAACAATTTGCTGCATAAGTACCAGGCAGCAAACAGTCAGGTCCATACATTTTTACAATACTTTCGGGTTCGTTTTGCAATGAAGTTACTTCCGGCACTTCCATTTGCATGCGATAGGCCAATTCGTATTGCTGAATTTTGGTAACAATCTCTGGATCTCCAATTTGCTCATAGGATTGTTGATTTAAACCAGCAATCTCATCTAACATTTTTCTTTTATCCCCTCTATCAATAAATTCAGGATCACTTAAGTATTTGACAGGCTCTTCACCACTGCTAAATTGTACACCTTGGTGTATGGAATCTAAAAATCCATTGGACCATAATTTTGAATATACCCCTTGTCCATTTCCCCTGCCCTTGCTTAATAATACCGTAAAAGCAGGCAGGTTTTTATTTTCACTACCTAATCCATAACTAATCCATGCACCCATACTTGGCCTGTTGCCAACCTGTGCCCCGGTTTGGAAAAAAGTAAGTGCTGGATCGTGATTAATGGCTTCTGTATATAAGCTTCTTACAATACATAAATCATCGCTGATGCTAGCTATATGCGGAATGGTCTCGCTAAAGTAAGCTCCGGTATTTTTATTTTGCGTAAAATTAAATCGGGTACCTGCCAATGGAAATTTTGTTTGATTGGCAGTCATACCTGTTAAACGCTGTCCATTTCTTATACTTGCAGGCAAATCCTCTCCATGCATTTTTTGAAGCATGGGTTTATAATCAAATAAATCTAATTGAGAAGGGGCGCCATTTTGAAATAAGTAAATAATGCGTTTTGCTTTTGGTGCAAAATGAGGAAGTACATTGTTAAATAATTCCTCTTCATTTTTTCCATCAAAAATCCCTGGTATCATTAAGGAACCCAATGCCATTCCTCCTAAACCCAAACTTAGTTTTGACAAAAATTTGCGTCTATTTTGGTTCAACCCATGTTCTAAAAATTCATTCATATAACTATGATTTAGTAATGGCCTCTTCTAAATTGTATAATATCATACAGGTCTTCATCAATGCGGCTACTTCTAAAGTGTTCTTGTCTTTTTCAGAAGTTTTAAATTCACCTACATTGATTGTTTTTTCAATCATTTGCGCGTTTGATTTCAAATAATTTTGCTGTTGTAAAAAATAACTTAACAGTTTATAAGTTTCTGAAAATTTAGGTTTTCTAATAAGTACGATGGTAAATGCTTTTTCAATTTTTTGATAAATTGTTAATTGCTCAGCACTTAATTTTTGTGCTAGTACCCTGGAAGCTTCTAAAACAGTTGGGTCATTTAACATGTTCAAGGCTTGCAAAGGGGTGTTGGTGCTGGTGCGTTTTGCTTCGCATTGATCCCTATTACTTGCGTCAAACAACATCATACTTGGTGGGGGCGCCGTTAATTTAATAAAGGTATACATGCCTCTTCGATACAAGTCATTTCCATGATCTTGTTTATAAGCAGCCAATTGTCCACGCCCAGAAGTAGTACTTTCCCATACGCCTTTTGGTTGATACGGTTTCACACTGGGTCCTCCAATGGTATTGTTTAACAAACCACTCGTAGACAACACCCAGTCTCTAATAAATTCAGCCTTTAAACGGTTGCGCGGAGCTCTAGTATAGTAAGTATTGTCTGGGTCTTTTTCTAAATTCTTTTTATCAATACTACAAGACTGCATATAGGTTGCACTGCTCATTATTTTTTTTACCAAATATTTTATGTCCCAATTGTGCTCCATAAAATCTACGGCCAACCAATCCAATAATTCAGGATGTGTTGGAAGTTCACCTTGTAATCCAAAATCCCCCGATGTTTTTACCAATCCTTTTCCAAAAATATCTTGCCAAATAAAATTCACAAAAACCCTTGCCGTTAATGGATTGTTTTTACTCACTGTCCATTTTGCTAAACCCAATCGGTTGCGTTCAAATTTTGTGGTATCAAAGGGCATGACCGAATTTAATCCTGCAGGTCTTACTAGGGTAGAAGGTGCATCGTATCGGCCTCGGCTTAAAAGATAAGTAGGTCTTACGGTGTCACCCATCACCGATACTTCTAGTTGATTGGTGTCTTTGGTATTGATAAATTTGAGTAGATTTTGTCTATCTACTGCATTAATAAAAAGCTTTGGTGTTTTAGCAGGTGTTGAAATGCTTACGTCACCTTCATACCCCTTTTCCTTGCTCATGTTAAAAAATCCATACAGCTGATAATAATCTTTAGCAGAGAAAGGATCGTATTTGTGATCATGACATTGCGCACATTCAATGGTTACGCCTAAAATGGCTTTACCGTATGTTCTTGTTTTATCTATATTATTGGTAACTCGGTATTCTTCTTCAATCACACCGCCTTCTTCGGTATACTTATGGTTTCTCCAAAATGCAGTTGCTAATATGGTTGCTTTATTGTTGTTGGGCATTAGGTCGCCTGCAATTTGTTGCGTTAAAAATTCATCATAGTGCATGTTTTTATTAAACGCATTAATCACCCAGTCTCTCCATGGCCATTGTGTTCTTATGTTGTCATCCTGATAACCATATGAATCGGAATACCTAGCCAAGTCCAACCACAACACCGACATTTTTTCACCATAGGCCGGCTTATTCATAAGTTGATCCATTAAGGAAGCGTACCAATTTTCATTGTTGTTATTCAGCCAACTTTGTAATTCATTATAAGTGGGGGGCAATCCATTTAAATCAATGTAGGCGCGCTTAATTAAATTTTCTTTTTCGGCAATCGCATTCGGTGCTAATTTCTTTTCTTCTATTTTTTCTGCAATAAAATAATCAATTTCATTTTTCACCCATTGGGTATTGTCTATTTTTGGCAGTGCTACTTTTTTAGGCGCCACAAAGGACCAGTGCTTTTCATATTTAGCACCTTCTTTAATCCATTGTGTAAATAAAGCAATTTCTTCGGGCGTCAGTTTTGCCAAATGACTAGCCGGCTGCGGCATAACAATATTGGGATCATCGGAAGATATTCGTCTTATTAATTCACTTTGTTCAGGATGACCCGGTACAATGGCAAAATGTCCTTTGTTATTAGGTAGTTCGGCGTATGCGCTAGCTTCCAAGTCCAATCTCAAACCTGCTTTCATTTTATTTACGTCTGGCCCGTGACAAGAAAAACATTTGTCAGAAAGAATAGGCCGAATGTCTCTATTATAAGAAATAGGCTTCTTTGCTTTAAAATCCACAAATGAAATAATGAATACACCCGCTGTAATTAAAACAAGGAGTATTAATATGACGATTGTAGTTTTCTTATTTTTTAGGAATCTCAAAATTATACTTTTGAAAATTTATAAGGATACACTTTGCCTGAAGCCCATTGCGCAACATAAATATTACCATCATCGTCTACACAAACATCATGTGGATGATTTAAAATTTTATCGGTTTGTGACATGGGTTGTAACGCTCCATTCACGTAAGTGGGTTCACTGCCCCCCAAATTAGAAACTACTTTATTATTTTTATCTAAAATGGTAATAAACCCTGTATGCTCGGTATCTAAATTAGGAGAACGTAAAACAGCAGCATATAAATAATCACCTTTTATCACTGGGCGACACATACAAGCGCCAGGCAAGTGAATCACCTCCATTAGCTTTCCATCCATGCTAAAACGCTTAAATGCATTGCGGGTACGATCGGTAATAAGCAGGGTAGGCTTGCCGTTGCGGCTATCTACACAAATACCATGTGCGTTATCAAAATGCGCATCACCTTCGCCTCTACCTCCAAAAACATTTTTTAAATTTCCTTTTTCATCATAGTGCATGATATGTTGCGCGCCATAACCGTCGGCAATATAAAATTCACCGTTTGCTAAAACAGTTGTTTCCGTTGGCACAAATGCTGCTGTTTTTGCATAAGCAGGAATATCTTTTGGTGCATCAATGGTGAAAATTATTTTTCCATCCATAGTGGTTTTATACACCTGATGTTTGTTGGTATCGGTAATAAATAAATAATCCGTCTTGCCATCATGTTGTACAGTTAATCCGTGTGCACCCGGAAAATCATGCCCCCAAGTTTCTAATAACTTTCCACTTTTATTGTAAACAATAATATTGTTTTTTGTTTCATTGGTTAATAACACAATACGTCCTTTGCCATCCTGTATCATTTCATGACAATCATTCACGGGTGTTTGATCTGCATTTAAAGTACCCCATTTTGTGTCAAGGGTATATTTCATATGGTTATGTCCATACACAGGAGTTGTTGTATTCATATTTATTTTGGATGTAATGAAGATGCCCATGGTGGACACAGCGCTATTTTTTAAAAAATTTCTTCTTTTCATGATATTGCAGGCAATCGTTAAAGGCCTTACCAAATTTATTGAAATGAGGGCATAAATTGGAATAATATGTTACAATAA
>CANHIR010000021.1 GCA_947461015.1 Bacteroidota bacterium
AAGGTTGAAGAATTAAGATATAGAGGACTGGAGGTTTGTGTAAAGGAAGCAGTTGGCAGGCTTTTAGATTGCGATCTTATTTATATTTCTTTTGATGTTGACTCTATGGACTGTGACAATATATCATATGGTACTGGAACGCCAGTCCCCTATGGGTTTTTACCCACTGAAATCATGCAAATTTTTGATTTTTTTATGACAACTCAAAAAGTTTGTTGCATTGAATTTGCAGAGATCAATCCTTTGCTTGACAATAAAGGCAATAAAATGGCTGAGACTGCTTTTCAGGTACTTGATCATATTTCAAAACAAATAACAGACTAGCTCCAACTTTAATAAATTAGGTTTTTTGAATATACCATTTATATAAAAAATGAAAATTTCATAAACCTTTTGCATAATTTCAGGAATGCCAAATGCAAACAGCCTACTTCATGCAAAATTTATAGTGTACTTAAAGAAATTCTTTTTAGCAATATTGCTATTATGCATATATGGAAATTTATCGGCGCAAAATACACTTAACACGGTAGATACAATAGCCGGAGAATTTGTTAAAGCCATTCGCAAAGACAGGTCTGAAAAAGTAACAGTGGAGACCAATAAATGGTATTATACTGCTGGAGAGGATTTGTGGCTTAAAGCTTGGGTGACCAACAAAGTTTCCAATAAATATTATTCGCATAGTCAAAATTTATATGTAGACATTGTAGACGAAAGAGATACTGCTATTGCTCAACTTTTACTAAACATCCCTTCTGAACACACCGAAGGTTATATTCGACTATCCGACTCCTTATCCGAAGGACATTATTGGCTGAGGGCTTTTACAAGCACCATGTTAAAAAAAGGGATGCATGCAATTTTTGTTAAGCCAATTTACATTGTGAATCCAAAATATAATGCTAAACTAAATTTAGAAAAACCAATTGAAAAAAATATTCAAATTGCAAAACTAGATACCTTGGTTTCGTTTTATCCCGAAGGAGGTTCTGTGATGACTGGCGTGAATGCAGTATTTGGCATTAAGGCAGTTAATCAAATGGGTAAACCTTTATACGTTAAAGGATATATTACAGATAACACAGATAGCACTGCGATTACTTGGTTTAATACACAAGCAAATACGGGGTTAGGTAAAACCACTTTTTTTATTGGCAAAAATAAAACTTACATCGCACATGTTCAATTAGGGAATAGGACTTTGTATTATACACTTCCCCAAAGTGATCAAGCCGGAAGCCAAATTTCTATAAAACAAGAAACACCATTAAATATTAAAGTGATAATTGCGCAAGGAGATTCATTGTATAAAAAAGGGGTGACTTCATATATCATAGGTTTAAGCAAGGATAGTATTTGTTTTGCAGGAGTGGGTAAAGATATGTTTGAATTAAATATACCTAAATCTGATTTTCCTGCAGGAGAAGCAAAATTATTACTATTAAATGATCAACGTAAAATTTTAAGTGAACGCAGTATTTATATCCCCAATACCAATGTAAAAGTAGTAACTGATAAGAATGAGTACAATGCACGCGAAAAAGTAACGATGAATATTTTTGTAGGAGACTCTACTTTTCATCCCATGTTTTCTGCCTTATCTGTATCAGTTACAGATGACAGTATTGTCAAAGAGCCTGTATATCAGGATGAATCAACAGTTGTTCTAACAGATACCAATGCCGTTTTAAATGATTTAATTATGTTAACAACAAAGCCAATCTATACTGGCATGCGTATTCATGAACTAAACAATAATTTTAATACTTTGGAAGATACAACGAAAGATGAAATTGAATTTGAAACCATACATGGGACCGTATTAAATAGAAAAAAAATACCTGTAGCCAACCGAGTTGTGACTTTATACACCAATAAGAAAATTAGTATGTTTGAAACGGATACAACCAACTTACAAGGTAAATTTAGTTTTAAAATTCCGTTACATTATGATACCATTCCATTTACCTTACAAGTTAGTAATCTAAAAGGCAGTGTAGTTGACGAAAAAATTATACTTGATATTCAGTCTAATTTTCCAAAGGTGATTACCCCTGCTCTATTTAAGCGAAAGCTTACACCTCAACAAACTGAACTGGTTGAAAAATACAGAAACATAAAATTGGATAGTACAATAATAAGGAATGGAAAAGAGTGGCTTAAAGATGTGATTGTTACTACTTCCATTAAAGACAAGAGCTTTAATACAAGTAAGCGAATTAGTAATTTTTCACAGGTGATGACTGGGGAGGCGCTTCAAAAAATGACTGGTTCTAGTGCGAGCAATGCTATGTTAATGATTCCTGGCTTACATATGCGAGGCGGTTTTTTAACATTGGGTGGCGTGAGGTCTTTTACTGTAAGTGCAAAAGATGAGCCATTGTTAATTGTAGATGGTATGATGGTGGCTGGCGGTAATGGACCACCAAGTAGTGAGGATTCAAATACTTTTCAAATGGAGTCTAGTCCAGTTATGGCAGAGTTGTCAAAAATTCCTACTGATATTATTGATTTTGTGGAAGTACTTAAAGGCCCTGAAGCTGCATTTTATGGAACGAGGTCTAGCAATGGGGTGATTATTGTAAATACACATCGCGTCTCCAATTTTAGAACACGCTTAGAAAACTATGGTACAATACAATACAATTCAAAGTCGTACCATTTAGCGCCTAATTTTACGGCGCCTGATTATGAAAATTTATTCTTAAAATCAAATGTTATAAATGACAATCGTCCAACTATTTATTGGAATGGACATTTATATACCAATAATAATGGTAAAGCGACGGTATCATTTTACACTGCCGACAGAAAAACAAATTATACTGTAAAAATTACCGGGGTTACTGTTACTGGTGCAATTGTTGATAAGCAAATTAAAATTAAGCATAATTAGTTTTGGGCTAAGCGTCCTTTAAATTTGTGTTTTCTTGGATGCGAAACCTTAGACCTATTCTGGTATTCACTACTTATAACACTTATATTTCCGTCTACTTCTAATACTGCCAGATCTACTTTTTGAATATCTCTTGCTCCATGCTCTCTTACTGCTGCTTCTAATTCTTCTATGGTGATTTCTGCTTTTTTGCAATTCTCCATATTTGCAACTCCTTCATAGATTAGTAAAATGGATTCTCCCTGAATTAATGAACTAATTTTTTTGCTTCTATATAGCAGCTGCTTCAAAGTAAAATTCACTAAAAATAAGGAACCGGCTGCTACCAAACCGCTATCTAATGATGTGTCTGGCCCTACCATTGCATTTTGTACTGAATTGCTAATTAATAAAATGAATACAAGGTCTATGACAGAAAGCTGTGCCAGTTCTTTTTTTCCAAAAATTCGAATGGCAAGTATCATAAAAATATATACGCAAATGGTTCTTACCACAACTTCTATAATTGGGTTTTCAATAAGCATAAAACCCAAATTCAATTTTAGTAAAAGCATAATAATTCTATTTTTAACATTGAAATTAACCATTTCTTTCCCTTTTTATCTTAAATTCAATTACAATTTAAGAATCGTCGAATGAAAAATATGTATCGTTGTTTAGCTTGTTTTTTATTTTTTTCCTTACTTACTAAAAAGGACCTATCTGCACAGCAATCTATGGATTATAAAAATGATAAACTTCCCTTGGATACGCGGGTAAATAATTTAGTATCTCAGTTAAGTTTAGCAGAGAAAATATCTTTACTTGGTTATCAAAGCCAATCTATTCCAAGGTTGGGTATACCTGCCTATAATTGGTGGAATGAGGCATTGCATGGTGTTGCAAGAGCAGGAGTAGCCACAGTTTTCCCTCAATCTATTGGGATGGCGGCAACTTTTAATGATAACTTAATTTTTGAAACTGCCAATGTGATTTCAACAGAAGCACGTGCAAAATATAACTTAGCCATTCAAAAGGAACGTCATTTACAATATATGGGTTTGACATTTTGGTCACCCAATGTTAATATCTTCAGAGACCCACGTTGGGGAAGAGGGCATGAAACCTATGGAGAGGATCCTTATTTAACGGCAACAATTGGATCTGCATTTGTAAAAGGAATGCAAGGAAATAATCCAAATTTTTTAAAAACATCGGCAACTGCAAAACATTTTGCGGTACATAGTGGACCGGAAGCAACTCGTGATAAATTTAATTCGATTGTAGATGAGAAAGATTTAAGAGAAACTTATTTGTATGCTTTTCATTCACTTGTAAAGTCGGGCGTAGAGTCTGTAATGAGTGCCTATAATAGTGTGAATGGCGTACCTAGTTCAATTAACAATAAATTACTTGACACCATCTTAAGAAAAGAGTGGGGGTTTAAAGGGCATGTTGTAACGGACTGTGGAGCACTATTTGGTGTTTCAGAAAGTCATGGTGCAACTGCCAATAACACGGCTACTGCAGCAGCAGCCATTAAAGCGGGCATTAACTTAGATTGTGCAACTTTATTGCAGCAGGATTTACTTAAAGCAGTTAATAAAAATCTAGTCACTGAAAAAGAAATTGATCATAGTTTAAGCGCATTATTAAAAACGCAGTTTAAATTAGGATTTTACAACAACAAGCAAAAAGATCCCTATAAAAATTATTTAACGGATAGCTTGCACAATACTAGTCACATACAGTTATCAAGAACGGTAGCGCAACAAAGTATGGTTTTGTTAAAAAACGAAAAAAATATTTTACCCCTAAAAAAAGATGCATATCCAAGTGTGATGATTGTTGGTCCAAATGCTACTTCTTATGACGCATTGTTAGGTAATTATCATGGGGTTAGTGATAAGGCTGTAAACTTTGTAGAAGGGATCACTGCTGGCTTTGATCCTGCAACCAGGATTGAATATGATTTAGGTTGTGACTTTAATGACACCACTAAATTTGGAGGTATTTGGGCGGCGGGCAATGCTAATTTAACGATAGCTGTAATGGGCTTGTCCCCTGTATTAGAGGGAGAAGCTGGGGATGCGTTTTTATCTCAAACAGGTGGCGACAAAAAAGACATTCAATTACCTGCTAGTGAAATAGCCTATTTAAAACAATTAAGAAAGTCGGTAAAAACGCCAATTATACTTGTCATTACCGCAGGAAGTTGTGTGGACATTGCAAGTGTTGCCCCTTATGCGGATGCCATAATTTTGGCATGGTACCCAGGTGAGCAAGGTGGTAATGCTTTGGCAGACATTATTTTAGGAAAGGTGGCTCCATCGGGAAGACTTCCCATTACTTTTTACAAATCACCCAATGACTTGCCCGAATATACAAGCTATGCAATGAAGGGGCGTACTTATAGATACTTCAGTGGCGAGGTTGCTTATCCATTTGGATTTGGCTTAAGCTATATAAATTTTGATTACAAATTAATTAGTGCACCAAAACAATTGTATCAAGTTTACGATACCCTCACTGCTAATATTAGCATTGCAAATAGAGGAATCATGGACGCCAATGAAGTTGTACAGGCTTATATTGTATATCCAAATTTGGACAGAATGCCCATTAAGGAATTAAAGTATTTCAAGAAAATACTAATTGCAAAAGGAGTAGCAAAAAATGTAAATATTAAAATTCCTGTTGTAGAATTAAAAAAGTGGAATTTAAGTAAAAATGATTGGGAACTTTATCCAGGCACTTATAAATTAGTAATTGGAAGCAATGCGCAGGATGAAAAAATAAGTTCCAGTTTTGAGATTCAGTAATTCAGCTAAAAAGCATAATTTCACTTAAAATATTAAAAGTATGTCAACTAAAATTACCATTAACAACAACGGATCCTTAAAAGTAGAAGGAGATTTCACTATTGTAGACAGAGAAGGCAATCAATACGATTTGGCGGGGAGAGAAGTAGTTGGTTTATGTCGTTGTGGATTAAGTAAGAATAAGCCTTTTTGTGACGGTGCACACAATGGTCAATTTGCACACGAAGCAAAAGCATTTGCATTGCCTCCAAAAAAGACTTTGTAATTCATAATTTATAAGGATGCAAAAAGTAATAAAACTAATTGATCAACTTGCTGATCAAATTCCCAACGCAGCTGTATTAAATGATGTTATCTCAAAAGGTACAATTGGCTGGCATATTGAACATAGTTGCTTGGTGATTATAAAAATTACAGAAACTATTCAAAATTCAAATCCTGTTTTGTATCGTCCAAAATTTAGTTTTATAAAATTCATCGTTTTACTAACTGGCAAGTTTCCTAGAGGTCGCGCTAAAGCACCTGAATCCGTAATGCCAATTGACAATATAACCCCTACTCATTTACAGGAAAGTATTGTTAAAGCCAAAGCAGCCATTGAGGCTTTAAGTAGTTGCGAAAAAAATAAATATTTTACGCATCCTATATTTGGCAATTTAAATGCACCTAAAACGATAAATTTTTTAGGAATACATACCCATCATCATTTGCTTATTATTCAAGATATTTTGAAATAAAAAAAACCGACCCCAAGAGGTCGGTTTTTTTTATACATTTTTGAAAGCTATGTTCGGAACAATACTTTTCAATTATTTTAAACTTGCCAAATCAATTACAAATCGATACTTCACATCCCCTTTCAGCATTCTTTCATAAGCTTCATTAATATTTTGAATTGGGATAATTTCAATATCGGAAACAATATTGTGTTCCGCACAATAGTCTAGCATATCCTGTGTTTCTTTCATACCGCCAATACAAGATCCAATAACGCTTCTGCGGTTAGATACCAAAGAGAAGGGCTGTACTTTAGGTGCTTCCGTAGGTAAGCCAACCACCATTAATTTACCATTTAATGCAAGTAAATTTAAATATTGCGTATAGTCGTGATTTGCTGAAATAGCATCTAGGATTACATCAAAATAGTTGCTATATTTTTTCATATCCCCCTCGTTGGTACTTACTAAAAAATGAGTGGCGCCCAATTTTTTAGCATCTGCCTCTTTATTTGGTGAAGTACTAATTACCGTAACCTCTGCTCCAAAGGATACTGCAAACTTAACGCCCATATGTCCAAGTCCACCTAAACCTACTATCGCTACTTTCATCCCTTTCTTCACCCCTGCAAAAACGAGTGGCGAATAAGTAGTGATACCTGCGCATAATAAAGGTGCAACGGCTGCCAAGTTTAATTTTGAAGAAATATGTACTGTATAATGTTCATCCACTACAATTTGAGTAGAATAGCCTCCCATGGTAATACCTGACCCATCTCTTTCCTTTGCGTTATAAGTGCCAGTCATACCTTCCTCACAATAATTTTCTAAATCCTGTTTACAACTAGCGCAGTGCCTGCAACTGTCAACCATCACGCCCACACCCGCTAAATCACCTACTTTAAATTTGGTAACCTCGGAACCCACGTTAATTACTTTTCCCACTATTTCATGACCAGGCACCATTGGGTAGATAGAGCCACCCCATTCATTCTTTGCTTGGTGCAAATCGCTATGGCAAACACCACAATATAAAATTTCAATTTGGACATCTTTATTTCCAACTGCTCTGCGATCAAATGAATAAGCCTCTAAAGGTGTAGTTGCTGATTTAGCAGCAAATGATTTTGTAGATAACATTTTGTTATTTATTTTATTTTTTATTTAAATTTTTCTTTGCTTTTGTTGTAAGCTCATTTTGTTTGATTCGGTATTTGACTATTTCTTGAATTAATTTTAAAGGTATTGGCTTGTCTATTGGGAATTGGATAGCACCTTTTGAATAACGATATCCTTTTTCATCTAACTGCGTTTTAAAAACTTCAATAGGTTTTGCCGTTGGGTAAAAACCAAAATGATTTTTTGCAACAGCAAAGTATACCAGCACAGTATCTTGTTTAAAAGCAGGCATTTGATAGCTGATACACTCTGTAGCTTTAGGGGCTACTTTTTTTATGGCAACTCTTATTTTTTCAAGTCCAGCTTGTTTGTCTTTTTCCTGTAATTGAATGTAGTCATTAATGGTGAGAACAGGCTTCTTTGTTTCTTTCATATTTTACTGTAAAGTGAAAAATAGAAAGTAAATTTAAAGAAACTAATACAATTATTGCACTAAAAAAGGGTTAGCCCATTTTTTATCAACGTACACATTTGCTCCTCCAAGCGTTTTTATAAATGCGACCAATTGTGCAATCTCGGTAGTGGTTAAGTTTAATTTATTTCCAATGCCATTCTCCCTTAATCGGTTGTCTAAATTGTTATTAGCTGCGATATTAGGGATATTATTATAATGGCCAACCACACTTTCCAGCGAAGAAAACTGACCTGTATGCATCATTCTTGAATTTATAGTGCCGTCTGCTTTAACCAAATCTCTTAATGAAGGAGCTCGAGTATTATTGGTTTCAATTGCGGTACTGCCAATAATTCCAACAATGCCATTGTTTCTTGAATTTGGGTCAATGTCAAATTCCGGTGCTTTGTGACAACCATTGCAACCAGCACCACCGCTTATTCTCACTGCATTGCCATCAAAAACAGGAGGCGTTAAAAATAAATTCTTGCCTGCATTTTCAGTTGTAGTGAAATTTGGAAAAGGAGCGCCATCATTGTTAACAAGCCCTCTTCCTGCATCATATTTTGAATCAAAAGATTGTATACTTCTTACAAATTGAGCCAATGAAGTTTGTAATCTTGACTCAGTAACCACAGTATCACCGTATACCGTTTTAAAAATTTCTTTATAATAATTGATACGTGCTAATTTTTTAAGCAAGCTATCTATGCCGGGGCGACCTTGGGTACCACTAAAACCCATTTCTGCATGATCTGCAATAGGCATGGTAGTTTGAATTTCTAAACTAGCTGCGCGCTCATTCCAAAAAAACTTTTCTTCTTTTGAAAATCTTGCATTAATCAAACGCATGGAATGTCTATCGGTTAAACCACCCAATACGCCACTACTAACTAGTGCGGTATCACTAAATGCGAATGCCTGTTTGTGACAACTACCACAGGAGATGGTATTGTTAATGCTTAAGTTTTTATCATAAAACAAAACCCTTCCTAAAGTAGCGGTTGCGTTGGTTATTGAATTGTTGCCCGTATTGTCAAGCGTTATATAATTTGGCTTAGTTTGATTTGCATAATTGCTTAAGCTGTCAAAATTAATATTTGAACCAAAAGCAAGTTTTGTAGCCGCATAAGGATCTACGGCGCTATTGGTATTGGGAATGGTTAAATCTAATTTCTTACAACCCCAAATAACAATTATTATAGAGAATGCTACCGTGATTAGTTTGTAAGGAGTGATTTTACGCATAAATTATTTTTTTAAAAATAGTGTTATAATTAACTAAAGACAATTTTATTTGCACTTAGTTTAATGCATTAACAATACTTTAGGAACTTGATTAACACCTTGAATTCAAGGAAACGGCATCTTAGAAAAAGAGGAGGTCATTCTAAACAATGACCTCCTCTTTTAATTATGATAAAATTAACTTTAATTATAATTGCTCTTCTTTTTTAAATATACTCAAAACGAAGAATCCCATTATTGCTCCATATAAGCTGCTATTTAAAGGCTTTGAAGTGATTTTACAGGTTCCATTTGCACATCCCACAAACTTCCAATACAGATATCCAGCAATCGCACCTATTAAAATCCCAATGACTTCTAATTTGTATTTACGTAATAATGTCGTCATGATTAATTTAATTTTGCGCGAAGTCCATTCCATGAACCTCCATTGTATACTTCAATGCCAGCCGATTTTAAAACTGATTTTGCCATACCGCTTCTTGCACCACTTTGACAAACAGTAATTACTGGCTTATTTAACTTCTTAAGGCTATTCACTTCTCTTTGAATAATATTTACTGGAATATTTTTTGATCCTTTAATATGTCCACGATCAAATTCCTGAGGTGAACGTACGTCTATAATGATTGCACCTGCTTCTGCCAAGGCTTTAAAATCAGTGCCTGGTCCAAATAGTTTTTTTAAAAAGCTAAACATATTAATTGTTATTTATGATATTATTTAAACCAAAAATTCCGCCTCCATTATAGGTGTCTGCAATACCGTTTTGTTGTAGAATGCCGGTAGCAATTCCACTTCTGCCTCCGCTTAAGCAATATACTACGATTGGTTTAGGCAGCGCAGCAATTTGCTTGATATTAGCTTCGACCGTATCTAATGGAATATTAATAGCCCCTGGAATATGATTTTCTTCAAATTCCATCACGCTTCTTACATCTAATAGTGTCCCTTTTTTCTCCTGAATGGATTTAATTACATTTTGCATAGTATAACATTTAACTAGTACAAAATTGAGACTTTAATTTCTTGTATTGAGTGATATTTATCACAATGGCGTTTATTAGCCTTTAATAAAAATTACTTCATCCATTCAAAAGCGTTTCGATTCATGATAATCCAGCCATTGTGCTCCATTTTTTTAAGTAATCGACTAACAACTTCCCTGGAGGTATTTAAATCGTTGGCAATTTCCTGATGTGTTAAATTTATTGTTTTTCCAAATTGCTTAACATGTCGTTTTATATAAAATTCTAAGCGCTCGTCCATGTTCTTAAATGCAGTCTCGTGAATAGTTTTAAGCAATTCTTCATAACGAGAGCGATAGGTTCTAATCACAAAATAATGCCAGCTCTTAAACTCGTTAAGCCACTTTTCCATAAATTCAATTGGGATAGCTAGGTACTGAATATCGGTAACTGCTTTAGCAAGAACCTGACTTTGTTCATGATGATAATTACAAACTAATGTAACGGCACATGCTTCACCTGGATTTAAGTGATACATAAAATATTCTCCGCCATCTTCATCTTCTTGATATAGTTTAACCGTACCTTCCACTACCAACATAGCTGATTTTATATTTTGACCCATTTTTAACATGGTGGTACCAGCTTTAGCCTCTTTAAGTTCCGCTTCCTTTAATATGGCTTCGTATAGGCCATCTTCCCAATCGGGGAATATATTTTTTAGTGCTTCTTTCGTTAACATATGGCAACTCAATTCAGCAGTAAAAGTAAGTCATTTAAAGGAATGTAATAAATGTCACCAAGTAAAGCGTGAAGGCTGTTTACCTTTATACAAAATAGAACCATGCGAAAGTTTCTTTATAAAATAGATTTCACTTTAGTTTTTAGATTAAGTCTAAGTTTAATTATGCTAGTTGCGGCATTTAGGCAATCGGATATGGTTTCGGGGGCTTTTGGTTTATTCCTGGCTATTTATGCCATCATTGGTGCGAAATATAAAGTGGGTTGTGGGTATAACAATTGCGGTTATACACCTAGGCGGAAATAAAATAAAACTATCTTTACCAAATCCTTTTTTGATTAATCTATTTTCATGAAACTTCCCCAACTAGTTCTTATTGTAATCTTTTCATTGTTTTTTACTAATTATATAAATGCGCAGACAACTGATTCATTAGTATATAAGCATAAGAAAAACATCTTTACCTTGGCTTTTTATAAACAACCCGGCAAGGACTCCATGGTGGATTTTATAGACGGCGCATATCGCATTTTAAAAATCAACAAACCGCGTTCTCAAGGTGAAACAGCAAATAAAGCATATCTAACTTTATTCCCAAGTGTAGAGTATAGTATAGCAACTGGTGTTTCTGCTGCTATTAAAACAAGTTATTTATTTGCAAAAGAACCCACCAACCAAAATAGGTCTACTATTTATTCTGTTTTAAAATACACGCAAAAAAAGCAAGTAGTTGCACAATTGGTAACCAATATTTGGTCAAAAAATGGTCAATATAATTTTAATAGCAATTGGTCTTATTTAAAATTCCCGCAAAAAGATTTTGGATTAGGAAGTAATAGTCGTTTGAATTTATTCGACCAATTAGACTATTCATATTTAAAATTGCATCAATCTTTACTTAAGAAAATTGGACCTAATTTATTTTTCGGCCCTGGCGTTAATATAGACTACCATTGGGGAATAACAGACACAACAAGTATGTCAAAGCCGGTTTATGGCTTCAATCAATATGGCGTTACAAAAAATTCAAACTCAACAGGATTCCTCCTTAACTTATTATATGATACCAGAGTAAACAATGTGAGCCCTGTTGCCAACAGCAGTTACCTTAATTTAGCTTACAGAAACAATGTTTCTTTTTTAGGAAGTGATCAAAACTGGCAATCTATCATTGTTGATTATAGAAAGTATTTACCTTTCCCAAAGGACAGTAAAAACATTTTAGCTTTTTGGACCTACGATCAAATCACAACCAGCGGTAAACCACCTTATTTAGATTTACCTTCCACAACAAACGATCCGTATAATAATTTTGGGAGAGGATATGTACAAGGCAGGTTTAGAGGGGATAAATTATTATTTGCAGAGTCGGAATATCGTTTTGGAATCACAGAGAATGGATTTATTGGAGGTGTTGTATTTGCGAACGTACAAAGTTTATCTGCACTTAAAGGTCAAGCCATTCAAGGCGTATTAACAGGGTATGGACTCGGTTTGAGGGTTAAATTTAATAAGCATTCAAACACGAATCTTGCTTTAGATTATGGAATTGGACAAGGCGGATCAAAAGGTTTTTTTATGAACTTAGGCGAAGTATTTTAGGCTTCAATCATCCTAATATATAAGTCTTCCACTTTTTTTCTGGCCCAAGGTGTTTTTCTTAAAAATTTTAAACTGGATTTAATACTTGGATTGCTATTAAAGCAGTTGATAGGAATATGCTGTCCTAAATCCTCCCAGCCAAAATATTTAACCAACTCGGTTACAATATATTCAAGGGTTTTGCCGTGTAAAGGATCTTTTGAAACTTGTTGCATATGCAATATTAAGTAATTTGCTAGTGTCTATGAATACACATCGGTACTTTTTAGTGAATAAGCCCTATAATATGGTCTCTCAATTTGTGAGTACCCATGATGTGCGTTTACTTGGGGACTTGGGTTTTAATTTTCCGGAAGGAACGCATGCCATAGGTAGGCTAGATCAAAAATCGGAAGGATTACTTTTATTAACCACCAATAAAAAAATTACCAAACTACTTTTTCAGGGCCCTATTCCACATAAGCGAACCTATCTCGTTCAAGTAAAAAACGCAATGGCTGCGGAAACGGCAACTAAACTAGCAGGAGGCATTGAGATTAGTGCTAAAACGGGTGCCCATTTTATAACCACTCCTTGCGAAGTGGAAATAGTTACAAAGCCGCCTAATTTATTTGAGATGGGTAAACCTTTGCATGAAAATGTTATTACTACATGGTTGACCATTACGTTAACGGAAGGAAAATTTCATCAAGTACGTAAAATGGTTGCCGCTGTAAATCATAAATGTATTCGTCTTATTCGCGTTGCCATTGAGGATATTCAATTAAGCGATATGCAACCTGGTGAAGTAAGAGAGATAAGTGAAAAAGATTTTTTCAATAAGTTAAGGTTAACTGATAATGCTTACATTTAAAGTATCAAATGCTAATTATGTTTAAAATAACAACGCGCACATTTTGCTTTTTGATTTTATCAATGCTTTCCATAAATAATTTAAAGGCGCAAGCTGTTGACTATGTAAAAGTAGCTACTTACTTAAATAATTTATCCCAAAACGATAAATTTAGTGGAGTTGTTTTAATTGCCGAAGAAGGCAAAGTAAAATTTGAGAAAGCATATGGCAATATAAATGACGAAAAGAAAATTCCAAATCAAACGAATACCATATTTGAGTTGGCTTCTGTTAGCAAACAGTTTACGGCCATGACAATTATGATGTTGCAAGAAAAAGGGTTGTTGAAATATGACGATTTGGTTGAGCAGTATATTAATATTCCTTACAAAGGAATTAGCATTCGACAATTACTAACACATACTAGTGGCTTACCCGATTATCAAGATATAATGGATAAGCATTGGGATAAATCGAAAGTGGCAAATAACACCGATATAATTGACTATCTTAACAAATACGCTCCTCCATCACTATTTGAACCGGGTTCAAAATACGAATATAGTAATACCGGCTTTGTAATATTAGCAAGCATTACTGAAAAAGTTTCGGGCAGGGATTTTATTGAATTTTGTAACAAAGAAATTTTTGACAAATTAAAAATGAATAACACTGCTATTAGAACATTGGAACAGAAAGCAGCAACTAAAAATTTTGCATTGGGTTACATGTTCGTTCCTGAAAGAAATAAGTATGTCCGTGCGGATTCCTTTCCATCTTCAAATTATACCATTTGGTTAGGCAATAGAAAAGGACCTGGCCGTATCAGTTCAACAGCAGAGGATTTATTAAAATGGGATCAGGGCTTGTATACTAATATATTAATTAGTCCCAAAACCTTACAAACTGCATACACGCCAATGACACTGAAGAATGGCAATATTTCAAACTATGGCTTTGGATGGGAGCTTATACCGAATGCAACCAATGGAAAAATAGTTTGGCATAACGGGGATAATCCCGGCTATAAAACATTAATCATGCGTTTTATAGATCAGAAAAGAACATTAATTGTTTTATGCAATAATGCTACCGATGAATTTGTGCATTTAACCAATACATTAAGAATGATCGTGGCTGGAGAAGCTGGTTCTGTTAAATAAGCGCAGCATTTAATTCACTTTATCCTATAACGAATAAGGCCCGCGTTTCGCGGGCCTTATTCGTTATAGCTATATTTAGGAAGTTTAAATTTAATTTACGCAACCTTAATGATTTTAATTTCCTAACACAGGCAATTGTATTGTTGAAGCGTCATGGTAAATACGAATTGTTGCTTTTTGGAAATCACTATCCTTGGCTGTATAAATATTCATAAATTTTTGTGGGTTGCGATCTACCAATGGGAACCAAGTGCTTTGCACTTGAATCATTAGGCGATGCCCTTTTTTAAATTGATGTGCAATATCAGGCAAAGTGAATTTCACTTGCGTTGCTTTATTAGGAACAAATGCTTCTGGATTTTCAAAACTATTTCTAAATTTCCCTCTCATTACTTCGCCACGCACTAACATTTGATATCCATTCATTACATGATTGGTTGGCTTTTCATTTTCAAAATTATCAGGAAATACATCAATCACTTTTACAATAAAATCGGCATCAGTGCCCGAAGTAGCTATCATTAAATCAGCAACAATAGGGCCTGCTAAGGTAATATCGTTTTCCAAAACAGGTGTTTGATAAACCAATACATCGGGGCGTCTCGCTGCAAAGCGTTGATCATCGGTCATGTATTCCTGTGTACGACCACTGTGAATTTCTGGAACATAGGGAACTGGTTTTGCAGGATCACTGATGTATTCATCAAAAGCACTTACATCGTTGGTTTTGGCAACTTGTGTTGTTGCCAAACCAAAGCTTCCATTTTTACCTAACGCATAGGTTGTCATTTTCATATTTTGTGCAGGCCATTGTGCAAATGTTTTCCACTCATTAGCACCACTTATGAAAATATTGGCTTCTTTAATTTGATCTACCGATCCTTTATTTTTTAAATAATAATTAAAGAATGGTAATTCTATATTTTTTCCAAACCAGTCACTTGTATTAGATCCAAATTGCACATTGCCTAAATAACTACCATCATTTCTTCCCCATTGACCATGGTGCCAAGGGCCCATCACAATTTTATTATTGTTTTTTGCTTTCGTTTCTATGGCACGATACAAATTCCAAGCACCATAACAATCTTCGGCATCAAACAATCCGCCCACAATTAAAGTAGCTACATTGTTATTAATGTCTTGCACATTATTTCTGGCATTACGGGCTTTCCAAAATGCATCGTAGTTTGGATGATTCATTAAGTCCTTCCAAAATGCAATACTATCACCCATCAATTTGGTGAAATTAGTTAAGGCACCCGTCTTTAAATAAAAATCATAATTGTCTTTGGTTGGAAATGGAAATCCTTTTGGACCAACGGTGGTTGGTGCAGGACGTGGTTTGCCAAATCCTGAATAAAAATTAAAGCCATCTAATAACATAAGTGCACCATTGTGGTGAAAATCATCTCCTAAAAACCATTCGCTTACAGGTGCTTGTGGACTTACCGCTTTTAAAGCCGGATGATTACTATGCGCTGCAATATTGGCATAAAAACCTGGATAAGAAGTTCCAAATACGCCCACATTGCCATTGTTGCCGGACACATTTTTTACCAACCAATCAATAGCGTCATAAGCATCGGTTGCTTCGTCTATTTCATTTCCTTTTTTATTGGGAATATAAGGGCGCACATCTTCAAAAACGCCTTCGCTCATCCAACGTCCTCGCACATCCTGAATTACATAAATATAATTTTCCTTAAAGAAGTACTTTCTTGGGTTATTCCAAATAGCAGTAAAATTTGCTTCCCCATAAGGCGCACATGAGTAGGGTGTTCTTACCATTAAAATGGGGTGTTTTTCATGCTGATCTTTTGGTGCATATACGGTAGTGAAAAGTTTTACGCCGTCTCGCATTGGGATCATTACTTCTTTTTTGGTATAATTGTTTACCACCCAAGTAGAGTCTGCATTTTGTGCAGCAACCAAAAATGGAATTACCATTAATAAGACTATTATTTTTTTCATGGTTAAGATTTATTTATATAATTTTTTTTAAAAACAGTTTTTTTATTATTTAATATTTTATTTTTTTTAAACTTCTTTTTAAAAGAAATTTAATT
This sequence comes from Bacteroidota bacterium, assembly GCA_947461015.1. Taxonomy (GTDB): domain Bacteria; phylum Bacteroidota; class Bacteroidia; order Chitinophagales; family Chitinophagaceae; genus Sediminibacterium. The sequence continues at coordinate 16,614 of CANHIR010000021.1, forward strand.
TATTGGTGTTGCAAACCATTCACCAAATTTGGTAAGATCCACATTTCCGCCTGTTAAAATAATGCCTACTTTTTTCCCTTTGAATAGTGTTGGATTTTTTAAAGCTGCTGCAAATGGCACCAC